>NZ_JBZYCU010000023.1:0-34186 GCF_058933875.1 Streptococcus sp. STC1396
TCACGTTCAACAGTGGTAAACGGTAGAGTTTCTGTCACAATATCCAAGCGTGGTTGCTCGACAACAAGATTCTTAACGCCTTCTGCTGGTGTCACCTGCTCAACTGGCTTGCCAACTTCCACAATCTTGTCGACTGGGTCTTTAGAAACGAAGCTGTCGCGAGTCACACGGCTGGTTTCCTGACCATTTTCGATGGTCACTTCAACTAGCGTTGTCTTCTCGCCGTCCTTGCCTTCTTGGACAACTTTTCGCGCGCCCGTAGGCAATTGTGCATTTTCACGTTCAACAGTGGTAAACGGTAGGGTCTCAGTCACCACATCCAAGCGTGGCTGTTCCACGACCAGATTCTTAACGCCTTCTGCTGGTGTCACCTGCTCAACTGGCTTGCCAACTTCCACGATCTGATCGACTGGATCTTTAGAAACGAAGCTGTCACGTGTCACGCGGCCAGTTTCTTGACCATTTTCGATGGTCACTTCAACGAGCGTAGTCTTCTCTCCGTCCTTGCCTTCTTGGACAACTTTTCGCGCGCCCGTAGGCAATTGCGCACTTTCACGTTCAACAGTATTAAACGGTAGAGCTTCTGTCACAATATCCAAGCGTGGCTGTTCGACTACTGGAATCTTAACACCTTCGTCTGGAGTCGTCTTATGAACTGGCGGGGTAGCTGGCGCATCTTCTAAGCTATTGAGATAAGTTGTAAATTCTGCCAAGCGAGTCGGAGTTAACAAGTGGTTATTTATTACGTAAGCAGCCACCTGCAAGAACTCTTCTACTGCTTCACGATTAGCCTGACTTGTCAACGTCTTAGCACGCGCAAGAGCCTTATCATAAGCACTTGTGTCCAGAGCAGCCTCGCTTGTTGTTGGTAGATTAAAGACTAGTTCCGCTGCTGATTGGTATTCATTTTCACTATCGCCATAAGTCTGAGTACCTGTCAAGACAATCTTCTTAGCCTTGATGACCCGACCAAAGTCAATGGTCTTAGCTGCTGCATTATTTGGCCAATTATTGGCTGAGAAGCGGTGTTCTTGGCCTCCTTCGTCCGTCACCACCAAGGTAACATTTCTAAGATTACCATTGGAGCCTGAAGAGCGTGGCACATAGGTCAAACCTGTCAAATCAGTTGGTTCTCTCAAGACCATAGTAGCTGGTTTATTAGCACCGCCACCTGACCACGGTGTATGCCATAAGCTAGAGCGGTTGCCATCAAAGGCTTTAGCCAACTCTTCTCCTGGCTGTGCAGGAGCTTCCAGAGATTCAAAGTCTGCTGCTTTGAGGGAAGTCTTCTTCTCTACCAAGGCAGCCTTGAGGTGATCCACTGCAGCGATTGCCTGTCTAGCAGCATCAACTGAGATGTCATCATCCTGCTGAGTCAGATTATAAACCGCATCTTTCAGCGCATTCATAGAATCAGTAGTGTAATTCGTTCTGGCAACTAGTTGCAGATAGTTATTCACTGCTTCGTCAATCAGCATCTTACCTGTCAGCTCGACTTCTTCAATTTGCAGACGATCCATTACAAAGTCATTGTAGCCACGGAAGTTTGCTTCTCCGCCTGCATCGCCATTTGTATTGCCACCTCTAGCGGTAGAATAGATACCAATCCAAGTATTGCCATCTGGCGCTCCCGTAACGAGGAAGGTCGCTCTTTTAGCTTTTTGTGAACCTTTCCAAGTGTTTGGAAGTTCATGCACTTGTGCATTACCCAGATCGCTGATCCATTGGTTTCCTGCCTGCTTCCAAGTCACTTCACCATTACCGCTGACAAAGGCATATGTGCCATCAGAACCAGCTTCATAATCAAAGGTTACTCGATAAGTCTTGCCTGCTTCAAAGCGGAAGTTTTGTGGGATGGTTTGGTAAACCATGCGTTGACGGCTAACCAGACCATTAGTCTTGAGTGACCAGTCGCCCTCGATAACATCATCAATCTTCTTACCATTCCAGCCACGTTGTGTATATGGTGCATTCTTTTCTGATAAGTGAGTCCGATTGTCCTCGACACCTTCGACACCACCAATAACAAATGGGAAGATTCCTTGACCAACATTTTCAAAGTTTTGTTTGAAGACACCTTTTTGGTTATCATGACCGCCGGCATACATTGTAGAATTATTCTCAAAGACTCGAATTTCATCAAAGTAAGTTGCTTTTTCACCTGCTTCACGGCTCAGGGTCAGGGTCACATTGGACACGTCATCACCTGTCGTGAAGTAAACATACATATTTTGGAAATAGCTGGTATTGTCCACTGTCGCATTGCTGCGGTTGGTATTGTGGGCATAGGCCTTCACATAGTTTTGAGCAATAGATTTATTAGTATAGTTGGTGATTGTCTTGCCACCTGATTGGACTGTGATACTTGCCTTAGCATCACTTCTATTATCCACTCCGACATAAGCAGCATACTTAGTATTTGGCTTGAGACCCGTTAATTTCTGAGTCAGAGTCACAGTACTTGTATTGTTTTGAATACGGAGCATATCATTGGCACCCTGTGACTTGACAATCTCAGCCTTAGACTTGTCGCCTGTAATTGTCCAATAATCCAGCTTGCCACTGTTGAAGCCTTGATCATAGATATGCATGCCTTCGCTCCAAGACATTTCCTTGTTGACCTGTCTTGTACGATAGAGAACGTATGGCTGATTTGCCAAAAGATCCAGCGTCAGCTGATTATTTGTGACAGTCAGCTCTTGCTCTTCAACCTTACCTTGGTCGGTCAGCTTATAGAGATAGACTTTGTCATTCCAATCACTCGGCAGGGTCCAAGTTGTCTGACCTGCTTTTGTATTGTAATAATACATCTTTTCTTGAGCTTTTTCCAGCTTCTTACCGTTGGCATCCCAATTCCATGGTACTAAGTAGGCAGATCCATCTTGAATCACGCGACCATTGAGAGTGACTGTTCTCTCACGATAGCCTGGATTTGCCACATCGTTTGATTTACGGCGAATAGTAACTTGATTGTTGTCCTTGTCTGTCAGACCGATTTCCATTTCTGGTGTCCACTTGTAGCTGCCGCCATTATCATTCATGGTAACCGGATTACCATTCTTCCATGTTGTGACAGTGAAGTGTTGGAAATACTTGGTCATGACATCATGAGCAAAGAGGTTGGTCACGTAGCCATTGTAGTCACTCCGTCCTTGCCAGCCCTCAAAGTCCTTCATGCTGTAACCGCCAAGAAGTGGATAGTTGGCTGCGCCGCCATAGGACGGATAGTCACCAATCCAAGAATCTTTTTGGTGATTGCGGATAAAGCGGACGATGCTGCTGTTAATCCCCTTGTTAGTATAGCCACCATAAGTCAAGTCAGCTGCCCAGTGCTGGAAGGTTGAGTCATACTCACCACCATGTCCCCACTCAATGGTGAAGCGCCAGCCTTGTTGATTGATTTCTTTTGCCAAGACGTGAGTTGCCCAAGCACCATTATCACCTGACTGACCATTACCCCAGACATCGACATAGATAAAGTCTAATCCTTCGCCAAGTTTTTCCTTCAAATCTTGCCAACGTTTGAGACGACCATGAGCGAGGTCATAAGCAGCATCAATATTGATACCTTGATCCAGCCAGTTCCAGCCATAGCTATAGCTACCGTCAGGATTCTTGCGTAGGATTTTTTCTTTGAAGTATTTGGATTCCGGATAGGTTTCTGATGCGTTGACGTGGATACCGATGTGAGCACCGTATTCCTTAGCCCTAGCAATCAAGGTCTTGAAATCTTCAACTCCACCGATTCGTTTACCGATATCTGCATAGTTCAAGTGGCCAGAGTCATGCCCTTCATTTCCATAGCCTTTCAAGAGGACACCTTGCCCCAGTCCATCGGTATGAAGATTGATTTTCTTAATACCATCCAGAGTCATCAGGAATGGATTTTGAGCTTGAGAGCCAAAGTTCATAGCAATCCGATAGGCGGTGATGTCTTTGACCTTTTCCCAGCCTTGCGGGTTGTTCATGATTTGACGATAAGCTACAGCCGCATCCTGCCAGTCAACTTGGTTGTCCTTGTTAGCATCTTCGGTCACGACCACCTTAGCACTTGGCAATTCTAGAGTATAATCTGGATAAACAATACCTTTATGTTCTCTTTGCCATTGCCATGGTGAGCTCTTGATTGCAACATAGTTGGCCTTACCCACTGTTTGCTTGTAAGCAGTCAAGCGTGTAAAGTCATTCGAACCGCCGCCAAAGCTGTTTTGAGAGTTACTCCATACACCAGCCGCCAGCTTGTCTGTTGAGACAAATCCGTACATGTAGCCCTTGCGCAGGTCTGACATCGGATTGGTCACATTGATATGGTCATCTCCGCTGACATGGGTATTGTTGGACATGGTCGCCCCATCAAACTTAGCACCAGCCTGCTCGCTAGATACAGATACCAACGCATTGTCAGCAAAGTTGATAGAAGAAATCAATTTTCTAACATCATCGATTGGTTTACCAGCTTCGACTTGGTTATGGTTGACGATTCTTGTCACATCAAAGTGCAGTTGGTTGTCCACTACTTTCAAGCGAACGGTCATTTCTGCATCAATCAGATGCTCTGGATCCTTCAAGACTAAATCATACTCAGCTGTCTGCTCATCAACCTTGCGGTAAGTCACTTTCGGCTTGATAGCATGTGAGTTGATGGTGACTTGATCCAGCTGTTTGACTTGACCTGTCAGTATGTGCTTGTTGACTGTATAGCTCTTGACGCGTGGGAAGGCCTTATCAATCAGCACTTCCATCGTTGCTGAGTGAATCTTATCATAAGTGACTTTAGAGTCATCTACAGCAGGTCCTGTTTCCTTTTCTCCTGTCGGCTGAGTTGGAGTCATGCCTTCTTGGTTATCTGTCTTTATCAAAACAGAAGTCAGTTCAGTGCCCTGATAAGTACCAGCCTTGACCAAAATCTTGCGCTCATTCTTGAGATTCTCCTTAACTGCAGCTGGCAAAGTCACTGTATTAAAGAGTTGCTCGCCATTATTGGTCGCATTGAGCTGGCCATCTGCTTTCAGAGTTACCACCAAGTTATTGCTTGAACCTTTTTTCGGTGCTGGTACACGAGTCTGACGATACCAAGCGCTGTTGCCATTGCCTGGCGTTTTATATTCCCAGAACCAGCCTTCTTTGTCATAGCCGACAAAGACATTGTTTGACGTATCTTTAAATTTCATAAAGACACCAAAGCGGCCATGGTTTGTTTCAGAATTTTCTACAAAAGTTAAGTTGACGCTGGCATTTCCTTCTTGATCCACCTGCAAGCCTTCTTTCTGGAAGAGGGCTGGATTTTGATTGTTATCATGAGTAGATTTTGAAGAAAGCTGGTTATAGCGGACACCGTTCTTCTCAACTGTAGTGACGGTTCCATGCTGCTCTGTTGTTCCAACAGGAGTCCACTCAGCTGTCTTCTTAGCTGCAAATCTTGCCACTAAGTCAGGATCTGGAACCGTCGGTGTCGGTGCAATATAAGGTGTGACTGCTTCTGGAGCCGAACCTGCAGCCGGAAGTCTCGTTCCCACTACAGAAACAGCTAGATTATGAATACTTTCGATGCTGCCTGATTTCAGCTTAGTAATCTTTTGACCAGCCGAATCATCATCTGCGTAGAACAAGAGTGTCTTGCTGTCCGCCTGAGTGACAAAGGTAGCTTCTTTACCGTTTTCTAGTTCAAATACCGGTGCTTCATTGACAATCACTTCGTGATCAAAACGCAGGGCAACGAGTCCTTCTTCTGTGTTTTTCGCGCTGACTACCTTAGCCTCTGTCGGATAAACACTGTTTTTCAGCAAGAAATCCCAGTTAAACTTCTTGAAGGAGAGAGTATAGTCATTTTTATTCCCTTCCGCTCCTTCATAAAGCAAACCAAACTCTTGATCATTGATTTGTTGCAGAGAGTTGTAGGCAAATTTTCCTTTATTGATTTCCCGATGAGCAATCCAAGTCAGATTGCCAGCCTGATCCACTCTGGCAACTCGAACATGGCCATTATTTCTGTCAGGTCCGCTGGCATTCGCCAAAATCACATATTCTTGTCCATCTTTGACTGTGCTAATCGCTGACATTTGTACATAGACATCAGGCACATCTTTGTAGCGTTTCACTTCAGGAAGCCAAGTAGCACCTCCATCTTCACTGGTTGCAACCTGCAGGTCTCGCGTCAATCCACGCATGAACATTTTCAGCTGACCGTTTGCTAATTGCACGACGGTTGCTTCAGTGTTTTGAGCCGAAGGATGATTCATGGTGCTGGATTGAATCTCTGCATTATTCACTCTGCGACCATCGTTGACTGCTACCCCAGAATGCCAAGTTTGTCCATTATCGTCTGAATAGATAACACGAGAAGACTGAGAACCATGTAAATGGGAAGATTCGTTAGTCGAATAAGTCGGAATAACCAAGCGTCCTTTGTGCGGGCCTGTATGGAGGCGAATACCTGTACCAGGCCCAACTCCATAGAACTTCATCCAGTTTTCCTTGACCATAGGAGTAATATCACGTGGAGCTGACCAAGTTAGTCCATCATCTTTACTCACTGATGTCCACAGATAGCTAGTCCGAGCGACACGGAAAGGCGAATCTTTCTTAGTCGTGAAATAAATATTATCAATCAAGCGATCACCATCATAAAGGTCACCTTTATCTCGATAGTCCTTTTCCTGTGGATTGACCACTACACGATAGGTTGTCGCTGCACCATTTGCATCATAGACTGTTCCATTTTCGCGAATAGTGTATTTTTGACCATTTTCGTGATAAAGAATCTGATAAACCTTGCCATCGATCGTTGTATAGGCTTCTTCGTTTTTAGCAGGTAGGTCAAAAACAGCCCGCCCTTCTGTAAACATATCATAGATGGCATGAATGGTTCCGTCTTTATCCTGAACCATAGCCACATCAATCGTTACAGGAGATCCCTGATTCGGATCCGTTGCTTTGGGATTATTGCGCAAATTGACAATCGTCTTTTCTGGTCCCCAAGTCTGACCGCCATCTGTACTACGGCGAATAACCGTTCCGATATCTCCCCAGTCTGACGCATGCAGGCAACGCTGATCCGCGGCTGCAATCAAGGTGCCTTTCTGAGTCTTTAACAAGGCTGGGATTCGATAGCTTTTAATTCCTTGACTATTAGCCTGACCGCCAGCTCCGCTCTCAAATACATCTGTCTTTTCACTCAGGGAGGCACCAGGAGCTAGCTGTCCTTCAAGTTCTTTCCGCTTGAAAATCTGGCTACGCTGAGCTACTTCCTCTGGTGAAAGAGCACGGTCATAGACAGTTAGATTTCGAACGGCAAAAGTCCCTGGCCAATGGCTTTGCTTACCACGTACTGTAGCGCCCAACTGCATATTGGTCAAGTCTGGCATGTCACTCAAGAATTTCCCTGACTGATAGCTGGTTCTTGATAGGACACCATTGACATAGAGACGCACGCGGCCTTCTGGCGAATCTGGATTCAGTCTTTCTACTGTATAGGTGATGGAGTTCCATTGACCCGCAGTTACTTTCAAAGGGGCATTGTTATAATTTTCATAGAATTGCTGCCCATTGCGATCACGACCTTCGACAACTGCTGTTCCATTATTGACCGCAAGAGTAAAGTATTCGTTGACATGAGAGGAGCTAGAAGCAGAGAATACACTATAAAACTTTGGCGAATTTGCATCTGGCTTGAACTCCAAATGAACCGTTGCATTCTTTAATTTTTTCACCTTATCAAGATCACTGGATAGGTCTTCTTTAGGGTGATCTGTTTTGTTAATCGTGATGTCTTCTTTTTCCAAGACAGGTTTGACATTCTTTAAAGAACGGGAATAATAGTCTCTTTCAACCGTTTCTTCTGTCTCAGCAACCGTATCAGAAGAAGTATCTGAGGAGGCACCTGTATCTGTAGATGGCGATGCAGGCGCAGGTGTAGCTGCATTTTCTGTAGATACTGGTGCAGTAGCAGTTGCTGCTTCAGGAGCCTTATCCTCTTTTTCCACCTTTCCATTTGCCTCAGAAGATGTTGCCTCTCCCGTAACTTCAGTAGCAGGAGGTGCCACACTTGGTTGAGATACCGCAACTACTCCTGCTGGGCTAGTTGGTGTCTCTGCTAGACCGTCAGCAGATACTTGATTGGCCCCAAACAAGACCGCTCCAATCATAACAGAGCAAACACCTAACGTTAGCTTGCGAATTCCAAACTTATATCTTTTATCAAATAAATCTCTATTCATTTGACAACCACTGATAGTAAGCGTTTACAATTTATCCTAAATTTTTCAGGATACTGTAAAACCCTTCTATCCCTTTCTTTTTATGTTAATATGTTGATTTTAATATATCAAATATTTTAAGAACTGTCAAATTATTTTACAGCAGAAAATTAGATTCTGCTTAGAATAAAGATAGAAAAATATTCGTTTGAAGTGGAACCACACCATGTCACCTCACTTCAAACGAATGTTCAATCATTGCTCAAAAATCACTAGCCAAGACTCACTTCGCCTGTACCATAATCAAGCACATTAGCAGATTGCATATTGGCCAAAGAGAGATAGGACACCAAATAAAAACGACTGCATCTACAGCCGTCGAGTTTATTTCAAAATATATTTTTTGTGCTCTTCTACTACACAGCTTCTATCCAAGCAACGGTTCAGTTCTAAGCTTCTACCTTGCTATTTTTTCATAGTTCTTTAAAAAATGGCTGGCGCTTCCGCTTCAGGGCACGAGATCCAAACTCTTTTCCTATCAATAGATGAGATGGCTGGACAAGATTCAAAGTTCATGACCGCAGAAACAGCCATTATCCTTTCCTTTTTTACACAATTTATCACCCAAAATCCTACTGTTCACAATGGCTATCACATAAGGCAATTTGAGAAACTCCCATTTTTCCCTTATTACAAATCTTACTATATAAAGCATAAAATCGTAGAAATCTTTACTTTCCAAAAATATCCTTTAGATATAAGAATGCAACATAAAGGACAACAAGCAGAGCTATCAGAATTTCAAAAACAAGCAGAATCTGCCCAGCTAAACCTAATTCTAATACGTTTAAAGATTGCTTCAAAGCCACAGCCGAAATGACCAAAGGGAAGGTAAAGGCAGAAAAACCTGCTGAAAAAGGACGATTGAGCAAACGAGGAAGTTGCCACAAAATAAAGGCATAAAAGCATTGACCTGAAATCAAGAGCAAACTCAACAAGACAAGATTTGGCTGAGGAAAAGTAGCCACATAAGCCGCTGTCATCAAGGAAATAGGCGCACAAATCGTTGTTGTATTCGGGCGAACATTCTCTGCTAAGCCGATTTTATAAGTCTTATAAAGGACGATTGGCAAGACCGAGATAGTCGCTAAAAGTCCATACCAAAAGACCAGTTGCCCCAAAGCCAACTGTTGAGGAACTGCAATTGTCAGAGGAGCGACACCGATCCCGACAAATAAGACCGTCCAAGCCGGAAAGACGTTCTCCCACTTGAAAGGGAAGACAAAGGTCAGGATATAATAGACCATCAAGAAAACCAGCCCGCTAAAGCTGAGCCACCACAGCACTTGCGCACTAATTCGGGCAAAATTTCCCAAAAAAGTCCAGCTCTTTAAATAAGTCGAAGCCACCATTCCCTGCATGAAAAAGGTAGGGAAGACCGAGGCCACTAGCGCTTGACCTAGTTGCTCTTTGACTTGCTTGCTGTGCGTCAGCATTCCCATCATTAGATGGAGGAAAAATAAGAATGCCAGACTTGCCAAAAGATAACGCAAGAACTGACTGACATCACCGACTAAATTTCCCAAAGCCAATAAGCCCAGCACCAAGCCAGCCTGAACCAAGAAAGGCTCTTTTCTCTTTATCATAAACAGATCTCCTGACCTCCATGTCGCTCTTCTCTGAAGGTTAATTTTTTATTTTCTCTTTAAATAAACTGTTTCCGATTTTCGTTTAAAGCCCAATCTTTCATACAGCCTCAGGGCACCTGTGTTCTGGGCTTCTACGACGATTTGACAGACTTGTCCATTTCGGCTAGCAAGGTCATTCAGGATAGACCTGACTAGGTGACTCCCTAAGCCCTGTCCCTGAAAGGCCTGATCCACAGCTAAGGCAAACAGATAATTGCTACCAAAACTTGTATCAACTGAGCAGGACGCCACAATTTGACCATCTTTTTTCAGGACATAGAGCAGGCTATCTGGGCTCTCCAGCGCTTGACTGGCATAGTGAAGCGCAGTCTCCATCGGCATTTCAAAAATCTGCGACTGAAAAGCTGCAATCTCTGCAACCATTTCCGTTCTCCCCAGTAAAACTTCTACGCCTTCTTTTTCTTCTTCATGGAAAGTCCCCGCCGCCTGCTCCAGCCAGATTTCCGTTTCTTTCAAATCATAGTCAAACATCTCAGCAAAGGTCAGATGGTCTGCTAAAAACTTGACTTCACTGATGTATTCGATTTGGGATAAATCGTATTTCTCTGCAATTTTGGAAAATTCCTGCAAAAGAGCACTCGCTATGCCTCGTCTGCGATAGTCGGGCAATACATAGACAGATACCTCTGCTTGACCTGGCTCATCCGCATAAACTGATAAAAAACCGACCGTTTGATAATCTAAATTTGCCAGAAAAAAGGCTGGCATTTCTGCATCAAAATTATAGGCATTATCCAAATAAGGAAGTCGATAAGTCCCATCTGTAACGTGGCAGCTTTGAACCAGCTCAAAAAGCTGATCCTTGATTTCCTGACTAGGCTGGCTATAAATCCTAATTTCCATCATTCTCCCTCACAAACTTGTATCCATAACGAATGTACTGCGTAACTGTCCTACTCCAACTCACTCAGATACTCATAGCGCTCATACTTTTCAAGAAGCTGCTCATTCTTGTCATCCAGCTCCTTCTGAAGTTCCGATAGCTTGGTAAAGTCCGAGCCATTCTGCTCCATTTCCGTCTCAATGGCTTCGATGCGTGCCTCCAGCACCTCGATATCCGCCTCGATGGTCTCCCACTCTTGCTTTTCAAAGTAGCTCATCCGCTTCTTCTGCTCCCGCTCCTTGACTGACTTTTCCTTTTCTTTCTTTTGGGAAATAGCTGCGCTGGACTGTCTAAAAGCCTTCTCATCCAGATAGTCCGTGTAGTTTCCAAAAAACTCTCTGACCTGACCATCCTCAAAAGCTAAAATCTTACTGGCTACCTTATCGAGGAAATACCGATCGTGACTAACTGTAATCACCGGTCCTGCAAAGCCCTGTAAGAAATTTTCTAAGACCGTCAAGGTTGCGATATCCAAATCATTGGTCGGCTCGTCCAGAAGCAGGACATTGGGCTTTTCTAGTAAAAGCTTAAGCAGGTAGAGCCGCTTCTTTTCACCGCCAGACAACTTCTCAATCAAAGTGCCATGGCTTGAGCGAGGAAAGAGAAACTGCTCCAAGAGCTCGGCAATAGATGTTGTGCCACTGCCAGTCTTAACCTCTTCTGCTACTTCTTGCAAGTAATTGATGACCCGCTTGGACTCATCCAAGCCTTCAATCTGTTGAGAGAAATAAGCCACTCGGACTGTCTCGCCGATTATAACCTGACCAGATTGAGGCTGCAACTGACCAGCAATTAGATTGAGCAGAGTAGACTTGCCCACTCCATTATCTCCGACGATGCCCAGTCGATCTTTGTTTTGCAGCAAGAGATTGAAATGCGACAAAATCTGTTTGTCTCCGTATGCAAAATCCACATCTCTAAACTCAATGACCTTTTTTCCAATACGACTGGTTTCAAAGTTCATCTCTAAGTCCGTCTGATTGGTCTGACCAGACAAATCACTTTTGAGGTCATGGAAACGATTGATACGTGCCTGCTGCTTGGTCGCTCGCGCCTGAGGCTGACGGCGCATCCAAGACAGCTCCTGCTTGTATAGCTGCTGTTTCTTGTGTAGCAGGGCAGCATCGCGCTCATCCTGCTCAGCCTTTAGTCGGACATAGTCCTGATAATTGCCCTGATACTCAATCAAGCTTCCGCCGTCCAATTCAAAAATCCGCGTGGAAATATTGTCCAAAAAATAGCGGTCGTGTGTGATAAAGAGGACGGTCTTCTTTGAGTTTTTCAGGAAATTTGTCAGCCACTCAATCGTATCAATGTCCAGATGGTTGGTCGGCTCATCTAACAGCAGCAAGTCTGCTTCGGAAAGCAAAACCTGCGCCAACTGGACCCGCCGACGTAAACCACCTGAAAGCTGGCTGATTTTTGCTGCCAAATCTGAGATACCGAGCTTGGATAGGACTGTTTTTACCTGACTCTCAATTTCCCAAGCATGCAGCGAATCCATTTCTGCCATGACCTTGTCTAGACGAGCCTGCTTGGCTTCATCATAAGCAGCCATGAGCAGTTCGTATTCTCGAATGAGCTGCATTTCTCGCAAATCACTGGACAAAACAGTATCCAAGACCGTCTTCTCTTCATCGAAGTCTGGTTCCTGAGTCAAATAGGAGATTTTATAGTCAGATTTTGCTGAAAAAGGATAGACATCACCATCAAAGCCTGATTTGCCAGACAAGACATCTAAAAGGGTGGTCTTTCCTGTCCCATTGACTCCAATCAGTCCGATTCGATCCAAGTCGTGAATGATAAAAGAAATCTCTTGAAAGACTGTCTTATCCCCGACAGATTTACTCAGCTTTTCAACGATAAAGTCACTCATCCAACTTGCTCCTTAATAAAGTTCATTATTTCTTCCTTACTATTTGCCAATTCTCCGTCGACAATGGCCAATTCAATTTTAGTCAGGATTTGTCCCAATTCTGGTCCAGGTTTAAAGCCGTATTCTCGAATCAAATGACTGCCTGTCACCACAATCTCATGTTTATCATGAATTGTCAGAGCAGAATGTGTCGCTTCAATAGCCTCAAACTCAACTGGCAAGCCTGCGGCCTGTCTCAAACTTTCAGCTTGCAGAATCAAATCCAAATCATACTGATAGCAATCGCGCTTAGAAAGGCTCCGTTCCTGCCGAATCTCATAAACAGCTACCAGCTGATTCACTCGCTTTTGAAAGTCATTGGAGGTTTTCCAATGTTTCAAAAACTTCCGAAGATCTTTTACCTTCAAAGCCAGCAGAAGCGCAGCCCAAGCCTGCTCGGAACTGAAAAACTGAAAATCTTCTACTAAACGGTCTAGTAGTTCCTGCAAAACTTCTGCTGAATTTCTCATATCAGGAAGAAAGTCGTAGGCAGCAGCGTTGATCAAGCTCTCCAAACCTTTCCGCCAGAAAGGAGACATCAGCAGCTTGTCAAACTCGATAAAAATCCGCTCTACCGAAATCTTCTCTAAAAGCGGCGCGCAATCAGCCATTGCTTGAAAAGTCAACTCTTCCAAATCAAAGTCTAGACCAGCCTGAAAACGAAAGCCTCGCATGATGCGAAGAGCATCTTCATTGAAACGCTCTGCAGCCACTCCGACTGCCCGCAGAATACAATTTTTCATATCTGCCAAACCGTTAAAGAGGTCCACAATCTCCCCCTCTTGGTCTAAAGCAAGGGCATTGATTGTAAAATCCCTGCGCTTCAAGTCCTCTTCCAAAGAGCGCACAAAAGAGACCTGACTAGGCCTGCGGTAGTCCACATAGACATCCTCAGTCCGAAAAGTCGTTATTTCGTATTCTCCCTGGCCTTCCAAGACCAGAACTGTTCCATGCTCAATGCCGACATCAACAGTCCGAGAAAAAATTGTTTTGATTTCCTCGGGATAGGCCGAACTAGCAATATCCACATCGTGAATCGGACGATTCAACAGAGCGTCTCGTACAGAACCACCGACAAAATAAGCCTCAAAACCAGCCTCTTTAATCTTCTCTAATACTGGCAAAGCCTCCTGAAACTCAGAAGGCATCTTCTCTAATCTCATAGTAAATGTTCCAATCCATAGACCAATTCAGAGCGCTTCACTACCTCTTTGATACCCAGATTTACCCCAGTCATAAAGGAAACCCGGTCATAGGAGTCATGCCGCAAAGTCAGCCCTTCTCCTTGACTACCAAAGATAACTTCCTGATGAGCAACCAAGCCCGGCAAACGCACTGAGTGAATCCGCATACCGTCAAACGCTGCCCCACGGGCACCAGCCAACGATTCTTCCTCATCAGCCGCTCCCTGCTGCTTACTCGTCCGAACTTTGCTGATCAATTCAGCTGTCTTGATAGCCGTGCCGCTCGGTGCATCTTTCTTATTGTCATGATGCAGTTCGATAATCTCCACATCTGGGAAATACTTGGCTGCTTGAGCTGCAAACTGCATAAGCAAGACAGCTCCCAGAGCAAAATTCGGTGCAATCAAACCGCCAAGCCCCTTTTGACGAGATAGCTCTGTCAGCTCTTCAATCTGATCAGGCGTGAAACCAGTCGTTCCGACTACCGGTGCAAAGCTATTTTCAAGAGCAAAGCGGGTATTTTCATAAGCAACTTTTGGAGTCGTAAAGTCAATCCAGACATCTGCTTGGAGACCTGTCAGTTCCTCTTTAGCATTAAAAACCGGAACTCCTGCTACTTCTTTTTCATCTGTGAAAGGATCCAACAGACCAACCAAAGACAACTCAGGATCTTCTGTTACCATCTTATAGGCTGCTTGGCCCATCTTCCCTTTAAAACCAGCAATAATGACTTTTATACTCATCTCGAACCTCTACTCTCTATTTCTTGACTAGCTGCCCTGCGGAATCGCTACACAAGCGGCATGTAAGCCAAAGCGACACTGCCTTCGCCCAAGTGAGTTCCAATCACACTGCCAAAGGTAGCAAGGGAAATATCATCTGCCACACCAGCCTCTATCAGCTGCTGGCGCAAGCTTTCCGCCTTCTCTTCAGCATTTCCATGAATCACGATAACTTGATAGGAACCCGTTCCAGTTCTTTCCTCAACTACCTCAAGCAACCTCTTGGTCGCCTTCTTTTCCGTCCGAATCTTTTCAAAGACTTCGATGACACCCGCATCGTTAAAATACAGAATAGGCTTGATACTCAGGAGATTGCCCAGAATAGCTGCGCCATTAGACAAGCGACCTCCCTTAACCAGATGATTCAGGTCGTCAACCATGATAAAAGCGCTGGTCCCATCGATTTGCTGCTGGATTTTGGTCAAAATTGCTTCAAAATCCTGCCCTTCCGCGGCCCAAGTCAAAGCATTTTCAACCATGATCCCCAGCGGAGCACTGGTGATTTTTGAATCTGGAAAGGCGATTGCCAATCCATCAAATTCGTCCTTGAGGTACTGGATGTTTTGATAAAATCCGGAAATCCCACTGGATAAAAAGAGACCCAGCACATGAGTATAGTCCTTACTGGCAAGGCTAGTCAAAGTTTCCTCCAGCTCTGCAATACTAGGCTGGCTAGTCTTTGGCAATTCATCTGCGGCAGCCATTTTCTCATAGAACTCACTGGCTTTCAGATTTTTTCCTTCTACATAAGTTTCACCAGCAATCACCACTGGAATATCTAAGACAAACAGATTTTCATTTCCCAGAAGATTCTCTGATAAAAAAGCAGAGGAATCCGTTATAACCGCTAATTTCATTATTAGAACTCCAAATTAATACCTGGCAAATCCAAAGCAATTTCCGTCACTTCATAGGTCAGACGATTGAGCATAGTCAAACAAGGACGAGCCAATTCCTCCACTTCATTTTGATCAAATTCGCTAGGTTCTTGGACCAAACGCCCCTGAATATGGTTGGCCTGTGAAATCGTTCCGCTGATGACAAAGTTATCAAATACAATCATGAAAGTCAAAATGACAATCAAAGAGGTTGTTTGAGTTTCCTCATTCCGCTCAATTAGCTGAAAATTCACATCAACCTTTGTTTCTGGTGTTCCATTTTCTTTTTCCCATTCAAAGTTGCGCGCGTCAAAATGATATTGGCTAACAAATTCTTGTTCACGTTGTAAATTCATTACTATTCTCCTAAAAATATACGATAGCCCATTATATCATAATTCTATGGGACTTTCTACCTATACTTATCAGCAGAGGGTATGAATCATGCAAAAAAATAGAATCTCGGTTGAGATTCTATTTTCATTCAGTCTAAAGATTATTTTTCCAATGGCTTGCGCAGGAATCCAAAGATAATACCGCTGACTACTGCACCAATCAAGACATACACAAGGTAAAGGATTGGGTTGTTGGTCAAACCGATTACGAAGATTCCTCCGTGAGGAGCCATAAGTTTGATGCCAGATAGACCGACAAGCGCACCTGTAAGAGCTGATCCTACAATAAAGCTTGGAATAGCACGGGCTGGGTCAGCAGCTCCAAAAGGAATCGCACCTTCTGTGATGAAGGAAAGCCCCATGACAATGTTGGTCAAACCTGAATCACGTTCTTCGGCAGTAAATTTATCTTTGAAAAGCAGAGTTGCTACGAATACTGCAAGCGGTGGAACCATTCCTGCTGCCATAACCGCTGCCATCACAGGTGAACCACCAGTTGAGACAGTGCTTGCCAGTGTACTTGTACCAAATACATAGGCTGCTTTGTTAACTGGTCCACCCATATCAACTGCCATCATACCGCCGACCAAGAGACCTAGAAGAACAGCAGAACTTCCGCTCAGACTTGCAAGGAAATCATTGAGAGCTGTGTTGATAGCTGACATTGGAATATTGACTGCCAGCATCAGGAATCCAGTCACTAAAACACCAAGAAGTGGCAAGAGCAAGATTGAGCGAATACCTTCAAGTGAGCGAGGCAGACCAGCAAGAAGCTTGCGAAGGACTAAAATCACACCACCAGCCAGGAAACCGCCAACTAAAGCTCCGAGGAAACCAGATGACACACCTGCTAAAGAGAGTGTTTTCTCACCACCCGCAGCATAGGCCACACCGCCAAAGGATGCACCGCTACTAGCAATCGCTCCAGCTACGAAACCGGAAACCAGACCTGGCTTTTCAGCGATTGAATAAGCGATGTAACCAGCTAAGACTGGCAACATGAAACCAAAGGCTGCTGCACCAATTGCTTTAAACTGTGCCGCAATTTCATGATAGCTTCCTAGGTTGGACAGTTGGTCTTGTGGCACACCCAAAATTTGATCCAGCAAGAAGGCGATGGCAATCATGATACCGCCCCCGATAACGAATGGCAGCATTTGTGATACCCCACTCATCAAGTGCTTGTAAAAGGCTCCGCCTAGACTCAGTTTTTCATTGCTGCTTGCTACTGCAGCGCCACCGTTGGCAGCCTTGTAAACTTCAGCATTTCCTGAAAGGGCTAGATTGATGAGTTCTTCTGTCTTGCGGATACCGTCTGCAACTGGACGATTGATTAAAGGCTTGCCGTCAAAACGATCCATTTCAACAGCCTTGTCTGCTGCGATGATAACTGCTTTAGCTTTCTTGATGTCTTCTGCTGTCAATTTGTTGCCGACACCGCTGGCACCGTTGGTTTCAACCTTAATGCCAACGCCCATTTCAGCAGCAACTTTCTGCAAAGCTTCTTGAGCCATATAAGTATGGGCAATCCCTGTCGTACAAGCTGTAACCGCTACAAGGAAGTCCCCTCCCTCAGTTGCAGGAGCAACAGTTGCTGGTTCAGTTGCCTTTTCAGACGCTTGGTCAAAAAGAGCAATAACTTCATCTGGCGAAGATACCTTACGCAATTTTTCAGCAAAACCATCTTTCATCAGGTATTGGGACAATTCAGC
Source organism: Streptococcus sp. STC1396 (assembly GCF_058933875.1). Classification (NCBI taxonomy): domain Bacteria; kingdom Bacillati; phylum Bacillota; class Bacilli; order Lactobacillales; family Streptococcaceae; genus Streptococcus; species Streptococcus sp. STC1396. The sequence goes on from NZ_JBZYCU010000023.1 coordinate 17,654, forward strand.
CAAGGCAGCCAAGTGAGTATCGTTAGCACCTTCTGGAGCAGCAATCATAAAGAAGAGATCCGTCGGCTGGCCATCCAAACTTTCATAGTCTACACCTTTATTTGACTTTGCAAAGAGGACCGTTGCTTCTTTTACTGCAGCATTTTTGCTGTGAGGCATGGCAATTCCATCTCCCAAACCAGTTGAAGTCAGAGCTTCACGCGCAAGAATTCCTTCCTTGAAAGTTTCAAAATCTGTCACATAACCATGTTTGACAAGACTTTGAATCATCTCTTCGATAACTGCTGTCTTTTCAGTTGCCTGCAAATCCAGCAACATGACATCTTTTCTCAGTAAATCCTGAATTTTCATCTTTTTTCTACCTCTACTTTTTCATAAGTTTCTTTGATATAATCAGCTGTTGCTAAATCATCTGAGAAGGTGGTGGCTGTTCCGCAGGCTACACCCCATTTGAAGGCCTCTACTGCATCGCCTGAACGGATGAATTCTCCAGTAAAGCCTGCCACCATGGAATCTCCAGCCCCGACAGAATTTTTCACATTTCCCTTGATGGGCTTAGCAAAGTAAGCACCATCCTGAGTCACCAGCAGGGCACCGTCACCCGCCATAGAAATAATGACATGTTGGGCACCCTTGTCTAAGATTTGACGGGCGTAGCTTTCAATCTGATCCAAGTTTTCCAGCTTAACGCCGAAAATATCGCCGAGTTCGTGATTGTTTGGTTTAACCAAAAGTGGCTCAAATTCTAAGGAATCCAGCAAGGTTTGTCCTTCAAAGTCACAGACTACTTGAGCGCCAGTTTTTCGGGTCAAACCAATCAGTTCCTTGTAAACAACATTTCCTAGATTCTTAGGACTGCTGCCGGCAAAGACTACCGTATCAGCTGGAGACAATGAAGAAAGGATTTCCTTGAGCTCAGCTAGCTTTTCAGTGGAAATTTCTGGACCGGGTCCATTAATCTCTGTTTCAGCATCCGCCTTAATTTTGACATTAATACGCGTATCCTGATCCACTTCGACAAAATTGCTGGCAATCCCTTCGCTGACCAAGTTGTCTGTGATGAATTTCCCAGTAAAGCCGCCAATAAAGCCCGTTGCTGTATTTTCAATTCCTAGTCGTTTGAGAACACGACTGACATTGATGCCCTTACCGCCGGCAAACTTATCATCACTGTCCATCCGGTTGACACTGCCTAAATTGACCTTGTCCAAGCGGACGATATAGTCAATGGAAGGATTTAGTGTGACTGTATAAATCATGCTTCTATTACCTCCGTTTTTTCTTTAATCTTTTGAATCACTTCAGATTCAATTTGATTCGTAATAAGTCTTGCACGCGAAATTGGTGCGACTTTTACAAAAGATGTCTTCCCCAGCTTTGAAGCATCAGCCAAAACATAGGTTTTCTTAGCATTTTCCAGAATAGCCCGCTTAACTGCTCCTTCTTCCATATCCGGAGTCGTGTAAAAAGAACTATCGATGCCATTCATCCCTATAAAAGCCTTATCAAAATTTAATTGACCAATCTGATTCAAGGCAACACCTCCAATACTGGCGTCTGTTGAACGCTTCACGACACCGCCAATGATAACAGTGGGAATATTCCGTTCAACTAACTTTGTAGCATGGTGGATAGAGTTGGTTACCACTGTAACGCTTGGATCATGTAATTCATTGACTAAAAGCTCATTAGTCGTGCCGGCATCAATAAAAATCACATCGTATTCCTGAATCAAATCTGCTGCTTTTTGAGCAATTTTGGTCTTTTCTTGAATGTTTTTGATAGATTTTTCTTGATTGCTTTCTTCTTCTTGCAAAAAATGAAGACTCTCCGCACCACCGTGAACACGTCTTAACTTACGCTCACCTTCAAGCTCATCCAAATCTCTTCTAACAGTTGATTCTGAAGTGTTTAAAGCTTGCACCAGATACTCTAAAGAAACAAATTTTTCTTTAGTCATAGTTTCTAGGATGACCTGCTTTCTCTCCGACTTCAGCATAGAACACCTCCTCTGCAATCGATTACACTTATATTATACATGATTTGAAATCAAAGTCAAGCACTTTCTGTCATTTTCTTTCAAAATATAATTCATTTATCTAAAAATACAAAAAAGAAGCCTGCTCAGACTTCTTTTCTATTTGATTCATTATCTAGAGTTGATATAAATGATGAGGATTGGTAAAACGGCAGAGAGAATACATAAACTTGAAAATACCCAGAACCAGACCGACTTAAAGGCCTGCCTATATGTCCCTGGTTGAGGTCTATTTTCATCGATATAAGCTTTAATCTTTGGCCAATTCAGAATAAGCACAATCAATACTACCGTAGACCCTGTAGCCATCAATAAATAATTGACGATATTAACAATGCTTTCTGGAATATAGTTGGTCAGGAAATCAAGCCCTTCTGCTATTACCAAGTTATTGAAGATATGGAAGAAAATCGCCCAGAAAATAGAATATTCAAAAGCGATATATCCGAAACCCAGACCAATAATGGTGGCAAAATAAAGCTGATATAGATTTTCGTGAAAGAGACCAAAAAGAAGTGCTGTCATGATAACGGCAAATACCTTCCCATCCTTTTCCAAAACTCGCAAGCCTGCTCCTCGGAAAATCATTTCCTCCGTAATCGGCGCCATTATCGTTGAATAGATAAACATGGTGACGCTTCGAGAACTAAAATCCTGTGATATAATCTCAGAAAGATCCAAACCAAAGAGTGATAAAACACTCTCCATGAATTGAGTCGTCAAGGCGCTACATAATTGAGCAAAAAATAGAAAACAAATCATGAAAAAGAAGACTTTGGCAGTCATTTTATTATTTTTCTTGCGCAAATCTTGAGTAAACAACTGCTTGCCTCGGAAAATTGTAAAAACTAAAATACCTAGGCAAGAGGCAATAATATAAGCTCCACCGTCCGACTCCATAAATTTCGTTACAATTTCCTCTGTCTTGGCCAAATCAAAATCCTGTTGCGGGAGGACCAAAAGAATTGAGAGGAAAGTATACATGAAAATAACCACAAGCATCACGATAGAGTAAGTAAAACAGGCTGCTGAAAATCGCCCTAAATCTTTTTTAGGATTTAAAGGTTCAGGTGAAAAAAACATAAAATCTCCTCTGTTATTATTAGAGCCTGTTCTTTCTGCTCAGGAAAAACAATGTCGAAAAGATTCCCTCATAAAGCAAAGCAAAAAGAATAAAGGTGTGCATGAAAAATTCTTCTGGCAGAATCCAGATAACTGGATCCTTGGCTGGGTCAAACATCCAGGTATTGTCTCCAGCAAAGAGAACTTGATGAAAGAGTGTAAAAAAATTGTTAAAACCGATCATAATGGCCAGTCCAGCAAAGACAAGTGGCAAAAGACCAATCACCAGAAAAGCCCGCCTGTAAAGACTCAAAAATCCATTTTTAACCACTTTTTGGATAAAGAGAATCAAAGCCGGCAAAGTCAGTAGGAAAACAGCTTGCGCCAAGTGAAAAAGATACTTGACCGCCTGAAAATGATGCAGCCCTGCTGCTGACGAACGAAAATCCGGCATCGCCAACTTCTGACTAAAAGGATTGGTCAGGTAATTCATCAAAATATTAAAATTATACTGGATGGTCTCAGCTTTCAAATACACCTTATCCGGCAAGGCAAAATAAGAAATCTCCAATGGATAAACCAGCCAAGCCAGATAAATAGTTAGCAAGATTGCTGCTGCCAACAAGCACAAAGCGCTTGCTGAAAATCTCAACTTATCACGCATCAAAGTCCCACTCCGCTAGACCGGACAAGACATGCGTCGGTTGGATAGGCAGATTGGGCACCTCTTCTGGCAGGGTAAAGCCTGTCGTAACCAAGAGGGTCGGAATGCCGTTGTCGATTCCCGCTCGAATATCTGTCAAATAGTTATCGCCCACCATGACCACTTCTTCACGCGCCAGTCCTAAATGCTCTATGGCTTTTTCCATGATGATGGCATTTGGCTTGCCGATAAAGGTTGGCTCAACCCGAGTGGCTGCTTCCAAGAGGGCGTTGATAGCACCCGCTCCTGGCTGCAGACCTCGCTCCGTCGGAATATTGAGATCTGGATTGGTCCCGATAAAGTGAGCACCTTTTTGAATGGCCAGAGTCGCTATTGTCAGCTTCTCATAGTCTACTTCCCAGTCCAGACCCACTACTACATAGTCTGGATTTTCTGTGTCTTCTATATATCCAGCTTCCTCTATGGCATGTTTAAGTCCGACATCTCCGATAACGTAGACTTTCTTGCCCAGTTTTTTCTCCTGCATATAGTCAATGGTAGCTAAAGTAGCTGTGTAAATAGTCTCAAGTGGCGTCTCAATATTGAAATTTTCAGCCAGCATGGTCTTCACTGCTTCTGGCGTGCGAGTAGTGTTATTGGTCACGAAAAGATAGGGAATCTTGCGCTTCTGCAACTCATGCACAAAGGCTTCACCAGCCGGAATCCGGCTCTTGCCCTTATAAATCGTCCCGTCTAAATCAATCAAATATCCTCTATAAGTCATTTCTACTCTTCCTAATTCTCTTGTTTAAACTCTTGCCAGGTCACCAAAGCCTGAGCATTGACTTCGCCGTCACTGGAAATTTGGTGATTGCTCTGCAGGCCTTCTAGATCATAGCTAGAAGTAATCATTCCGCCTGGTCGGACTTCCTTGACATACTTGAGATGGACTTTCTTAGGAATGTGCTGGGTGAGGAAGTCTGCCCCCATGACCTCAAAGATCCAGTCCAGATACTTGCTATTGTTGACATGTCCGTTCATATCCAAGTCGTAAAAGCGTACATGGTAGTCCTTGCTAACAGGATTTTCCAAGTCTGGATACTTAGGACCACGCAACAATTTCTTAGAAAACTCTGATTGGTAAGGAGCAACAATTTCAGGTTCAACTGCGTGAACCTTGCGGCTATCTCGATCCATAAGAACAAAGGTTGCCATCATCTGAATAATGGCCTGACCTGCCTCATCAAAAATCGTGAAGCTCCGGTAGCAAAAGAGCCGATTGTAGGTCAAAGCTTCTGTCTCAATGGTAATCTCCTCTGCAAATCGTGGCAGTCGTGTCACATCAATATCATAGTCCGTGATAATCCAGACTAGGTTATGCTGCTCCAGCATGTCCTTGTCACTGACGCCAAGCTCAATCGACTGCATCCCCGATACCTGTAAGGACAGCAAAATGACATCTGGAAGCTTGATATGGCCATTCATATCTGCCATATCAAAAGGAATTTTCATTTTCATTTGATAAGTTAAGCCCATGATTTACTCCAATATAAATTTCTCAGCAACCGTATCGCCCAAAAAGAGGCCTTGTTTGGTCATGCGCACGATATCTCTGTCTGGCACTAGCAAGCCCTGCTCAGTCAGATCAGACACAACAGCTCCGTACTGGTCTTCAAAGGAGACACCAAATTTTTCCTCGAAACGTTTTTTGGAAACACCAGATTTCTTCCGAAGACCCAGAAACATCTCTTCTTCCATCTTTTCGTTCAGCGTCAGCACTTCTTCCTGTACTCGCGCATGGCCCGCTTCCACCGCCTGCAGATAATGACGAATTGGTCCGTGGTTTTTATAGCGAACACCATCGACATAGCCAGACGCTCCCGCTCCAATACCATAATATTCCGCATTGTCCCAGTACATGATATTGTGGCGGCTCTCAAAGCCTGGCTTGGAAAAGTTTGAAATCTCATAATGCTCGAAGCCGGCCTTTTCCAACTCAGCTATAATGTAGTCAAACATCTCCGCTTCCAAGTCTTCCTTGGGCAGAGGCAACTTCCCTCGCCGCATCCGATTCATAAATACTGTGTGATTTTCCAAAATCAAACTGTAAAGACTCATGTGTGGAATGTCCAATGCAATGGCCTTGGCCACATTGGTTTTCACATCTTCCATGGTCTGCTTGGGCAGGGCATAAATCAAGTCAATTGAGATATTATCAAAACCTGCTTTTTTGAGATTTGTAATATTCTCATAGATGTCTTTTTCCAGGTGACTGCGGCCAATTTGCTTAAGCATGCGGTCATTGAAAGTCTGTACACCCAGCGAAACCCGATTGACAGGCGAGTCTTTAAGTACAGCAATCTTCTCCTGATCCAAATCCCCAGGATTGGCTTCAATGGTCAGCTCTTCTAGATAAGATAAATCTAGCTTATCCGTCAGCTTTTCCAGTAAAAAGGCTAACTGAGGGGCAGATAGAGCCGTCGGAGTCCCACCACCGATATAGAGGGTACGGAGCTTTTTGATGTCGTAAGAATCATACTCCTCAATCAAATGCTCCAGATAAGAATCTACTGGCTGATTTTTGATAAAAACCTTGGAAAAATCGCAGTAATAACAAATCTGAGTACAAAAAGGAATATGGATATAGGCAGAAGTTGGTTTAGTTTGCATAGTACTTATTATACCACAGTTTTAAAGAGAGGACTTATTTGATTATCAAACAAAGAAAAAAAGAGTGAGCCTGCAAAGACAAAAATTGTCCTCGCATGTCACACCTTTTCCTATAATCTAAAAAATTAAAGATTTAAATCATTTCTTCCCCAACTCCTGCGTCCTCTTATAGGCAGCTTGAACGGCTTCCATGACCGTTCCTCGAAAGGCATTTTCTTCCAGACTGGCTACCCCAGCGATGGTCGAACCGGCCGGACTGCAGACCTGATCTTTGAGCAGAGCAGGATGTTGCCCACTGACCTGACTTAGCTTAGCAGCACCCAAGAGGGTCTGATTGGCTAGCTGCAGGGATATATCGCGACTGAGTCCTGCTCGGACACCTGCATCCGCTAAAGCCTCTATAAAGAGATAGACGAAAGCTGGTCCACAGCCAGCAAGAGCTGTCGCCGCATCCAACTGCCTTTCCTCTAGTTTGACCAAAAGACCAGCCGAAGACAGAAGTTCCCACAACAAGTCTTCATCCGCTTGATTCGCCTGCTGGGATAAGGCAAAGCTAATAACGCCCTCACCTACGACTACTGGAGTATTAGGCATTATCCGAATCCAACGATGGTGGCTAGGTGTTAATCTTTCCAATATTTCCAAAGGCAGACCTGCAGCCATCGAAACCAGCAGAAGAGAATTCCGTTTTTCTAGAATTTCCTGATACTTAGCCAGCAAGTCAGCAAATTGAGCTGGTTTGATACCTAGAAAAATCACCTCTGCCTGAGAAAAAACTTCTGCATTACTGACCGGCTGGCCACCAACTTCCGCAGCAATCTTTTCAGCCTTGTCACGACTGCGATTAGCCAGGAGTAATTCGCTTCTAAATCTTCCATCTTGGGCAACTAGGCGAGCGAGACTGCCGCCCATATTTCCCAGACCGATAAATCCAATTTTCATCTTTATTTCCTCACTTGACCAGTCCCTTGGATGACGTATTTATAGCTGGTCAATTCTTTCAGTCCCATAGGACCTCTGGCGTGCAATTTCTGAGTGGAAATCCCCATTTCGCAACCAAGACCAAATTGACCGCCGTCTGTAAAGCGGGTTGAGGCATTGACATAAACTGCTGCGCTATCCACCTGCTCTGTGAAGTAAGCTGCCGCTGAATCATTCTCCGTCACAATGGCATCCGAGTGATGGGTGCTGTGAGCTTCAATATGCTCCACCGCTTCTTCCAGCGAGGAAACCAACTTGACCGCTAAGATATAGTCCAAGAATTCGGTGTCAAAATCTTCTGGTCTAGCTTGCGAGCCCGAGATATAATGACCTGCATTCTCATCCAAACGTAATTCAACAGGGTTTTCTTGCGCAGCCTCACGATCTGTCACCAGCATCTTCTGCAAACGTGGCAAAAAGTCAGCTGCAATCTCTTCGTGAACCAGTAGTACCTCCATGGCATTGCAGACAGAAGGGCGACTGGTCTTGGCATTCTCAATAATCGCCAAAGCCTTATCTTGATCAGCATCCTTATCTACATAGACATGGACAATTCCAGTACCTGTCTCAATAACCGGCACAGTCGCATTCTCCACGACCGCCTGAATCAGTCCCGCACCACCACGAGGAATGAGCAAATCCAGATAGCCCTTGGCTTTCATCATATCCTGAGCTGAAGCCCGACTAGTATCAGAAACCAACTGGATACAATCCGGCGAAATCTTGGTCTGAGTCAAACCTTTTTTCAAAGCTGTGACAATAGCTAGTGCAGTCTGATAGGCATCCTTACCGCTTCTGAGGACGACTGCGCTACCACTCTTTAGCGCTAAAGCCGCAGCGTCAGAGGTTACATTGGGCCGGCTTTCATAGATAATACCAATCACCCCCATGGCAACTCGCTTTTTGCTGATGATAAGCCCATTCTCAAGCTGGGTTGTTTCCAAGACTTGGCCTACAGGATCTTCCAAGCCAATCAGCTGACGAATACCTTCTGCCATGGCAGCAATGCGATCCTCATTCAGATAGAGGCGGTCCAGCATCACATCTGAAATCCTACCTTTAGCTGCGGTCATATCTGCTGCATTGGCTGCTAAAATGTCTGCACGAGAAAGCCAGAGCTGCTTTGCCATTTCTTCCAAAGCATGGTTTTTCTCAGCAGTTGTGGCTGTGTTTACCGTCTTCTTAACCTTCTGAACCTTTTCAAAAATCGCTTGTGTTGAGGTCATAATGACTCCTTTCATAAAATACAAAGGCTGTTTCAATAGTTCAAGGAACTGTTGAAAATTGCGAATAAAGAAAGCGAAGCTTTCTTTCACTAAACATTTTCTTTAGATCGTGTTCAGCTTTGTCTTCTAAAATTCTGAGAACAGCTCAGCCAACTCCGGCGTCAGAGAGATCCAGTCATCCCGATGAATGACGACACCTTTAGGTTTATTTGACTTGAGCATATCTTTAAGAGCTGACTTGCCAAAACGCACGCGCCCTTTACCAAGAATAGCTCTGCTGCCTTCTTCATAAACTGTCACCGTATCCTGATAGGCAAAGCTACCCGATACTAAGACAAGACCAGATACCAACAAACTTTTTCCCTTATTTCTGAGAGCATCAGCTGCTCCTTGGTCTACATAGATTTCCCCTTGACTTTTAGCGTAGAAAGCCAGCCATTGCTTCTGCGTTTTTAGCCCCTTTTCCTGTGCCAAAAAGAGACTACCATCCTTGGTTTCCTCCGCAGCTTCCAGCAGAGCATCCGTCTTGAGCGAGGAGCAGATATAGACTGGAACTCCAGACATGGTCGCCATCGTTGCAGCCTTAATCTTTGTCAGCATGCCACCAGTTCCATTGCTCGTTCCTGCACCACCCGCCATATCAATCAGCTCAGAGGTAATATTCTCAATCTTGTCAATCCTACGGGCATCTGGATTCGTGCTAGGGTTAGCTGTATAAAGTCCATCGACATCTGTCAAGAGCACCAAAAGGTCTGCCTGAACCATGGCTGCCACCTGTGCACTCAGTGTATCATTATCCCCGACCTTGAGCTCCTCGATAGCCACCGTATCATTTTCGTTGATGATGGGAATGGCTCCACGATTCAGCAAGACAGACAAGGCCTGATGGGCGTTCTTGTAACGCCGCTTGTCTGCAAAATCATCCTGTGTCAGAAGAATCTGTGCAGAAATGATTTGCTTCAAAAGGAGATTGGTTGTATACTCCTCCAAGAGTAAACCTTGTCCAACCGCTGCTGAAGCCTGTTTATCAGCCACCTTAGTCGGCCGCTTTTTAAAGCCTAGAGAAGAAAAGCCTGCTGCAATAGCTCCTGATGAGACCAAGATTAACTCATGCCCTGCCTCGTGCAAGAGAGCCAGTTGCCGAGTGATTTCCTTTACCTTGGCGCGTGACAGACTGCCATCTTCGTTTGTTAATGACGACGTACCCACCTTAAATACAATTCGCTTTGCTTTCATTGCCTCTTCCTTCCCTGTTAGATTGTATTATTATACCACGAAATAGATTAAAAATACAGAAGATAAAAAACGGCTCTTTCGAGCCCTTGTGATCTATATCATTACTAAATTATTTGAAAAGAGTGCCTCTGCTAATTCAGCAAATCTGCCGCCTCAGCTTTGCTAAAGTTTCTTGAAAAATAGCTGGCACTTCAGCTGTAAATTCCAGCACTTCGCCAGTCCGCGGATGGGTGAAGCCCAGTGTTCGCGCGTGCAAAAATTGACCATGGCCTTTCAGGGTCTTACGAGGTCCATAAACCTCATCTCCAGCGACTGGATGGCCGATATAAGCCATATGAACACGGATTTGATGCGTCCGCCCCGTCTCCAGCTGGAGTTCAACCAAGGTATAGTCCCCAAAACGTTCCAAGACTTGGAAACGTGTCAGAGCGGGTTTCCCCTTGGCTGTAACCGCCTGTTTCTTGCGGTCTTTTTCACTACGGCCAATCGGCGCCTCAATCACTCCGCGATCATTAGGCAGATTTCCATGCACAATAGCCCAGTATTTACGGAGGGATTTCTTATCCTTGAGCTCGTCTGCAAGTGCTAGATGCGCTTGGTCATTCTTGGCAATCATTAAAAGTCCAGAAGTATCCTTATCAATGCGATGAACAATCCCCGGACGCAGCACACCATTGATGCCAGAAAGGTCCTTGATGTGGTACATGAGAGCATTGACCAGAGTACCACTGGTATGCCCAGCTGACGGGTGAACCACCATGCCTTGTGGCTTGTTGACGACGGCTACATCCTCATCCTGATAGACGATTTCTAGCGGAAGAGCCTCTGCTACATACTCTACCTCTTCTAGCTCTGGCACTTCATAGCTGATGACATCACCTTCTTTGACAGCATACTTGGCTTTTTTGGCTTGTCCATTGACCAAAATCTGGCCATTTTTAATCTGCTCATTGGCCAAACTACGTGATAACTCAGTGAAATCTGCCACCGCCTTATCCAACCGTAGACCAGCAGTTGCTGCATCAATTTTAAATTCCATCTTTTTCTTCCTTCAAAATTACCAGTAATAAAATCGCTACTCCAACAGTCAGGTACATATCCGCTACGTTAAAAATAGCAAAATTGACAAAATCCAACTGGAACATATCCACTACAAATCCCTGTTGAATCCGATCAATAAAGTTTCCTACTCCACCAGCTATAATCAGGATCAGCCCAGACAGCATCCACTTGGACGCTTGAATATTCTTAATCAAATACCAAATAGCCGCTCCAATCACGATACAAGTGATCAAGGCGAAAAACCACTGCTGATTTTCCATTATAGAAAAGGCGGCACCGGTATTTTGCAGGTAGGTCAAACTGACAAGTTTAGGAATAAACTTCCTGACCTGGCCTAAGGAAAAATTGGAGACGATATAATACTTGACCGCCTGATCAAGGACAATCAAGAGAATAACTAAAAAAGGAATGGCAATCTTTCGTTTCATACTTCTCTTTTCTGTGCAAAATAATCTTTCATAACAGCTACAAAAGCCTCACCGACTGGGCTTAGCTCCACTTCTTCTCGCTTGACATAGACCATGCGATTGTCTAGATCATCTTTCAGTTTAATGACAGTGATCCCATTTACACTATCGCTGTCCAAGAAACCGGAACCTGTTGCATAAGCATCCGTTCGCTCCAAAATCCCATTTAGCGTAGCCCGATCCGTCACATTAAACATCTGTGAACTGTCGCTGGTATCAACAAAGTTCTCCGAATAGTAGAGATATTCATCTTTTTCCTGAGTGAAGCGAACCGTCGGCAAATCTGCCAAGTCTTCCATGACCAGCTCCTCTTTTTGAGTCAAAGGATGATCTTCCCGCAAGTAAATGTGGGTCTGGAAAGGAATCAGCTCAATGACCTCCAAGCCTAGCTTTTCTATCCGCTGCATGATGCCCTTGCTATTGTGATTGTTAAGATAAATAATCCCAATCTCGCTGTGGCCTTGGGCTACCTCGTCCAAGATCTGTACGGTCGTAGACTCGAAAATCCGAAAATTCTTGTAGTCAGGATAGTTCTGAGAAAACTCCGTAATCAAAGGCGGCAAAAAGTCATAGTGTTGACTGGCAATGGAAAATTCATCCTTTTCCTCTTCGGGATTGGCATATTGATTTTGGAAAACATCGAAGCCTTTGACCAATTCCTGAGCTCTCTCGTAAAATTCCATGCCACGCCGAGTCAGAAAGGTCCCGCTACTAGTTCGGCGGAAAATCTTAAATCCCAGCTCCTTTTCCAAATCTCGCACTGCGATAGATAGGCTGGGTTGACTGACATACATCTTTTCTGCTGCTTCGCGAAAGGTTCCACTGTTGGCAATGGCCACCACATAACGCAATTGTTGAATATTCATTGTTAAAACCTTCTTTACATATCTTTTAATTATATCACAAGTTCATTCAAATAAACAAATTCTTGATACATCCACACGATGAAAAGATAGTTTTCAGATAACAGTCTCAGCTTTGAAAATGATGTCTCTTAATTCATGGTTAATACCATTAATTTTGCAGACTGATAAAAGTCTAAGGGATAGTTAAAAAATCAAACACAAGTTAGCAGAGATTTTTCTTTGATTTTCTCCGTCTGTATAACAGGAGCTGAACACTGGGGGAGCATAGAAGACTTCTGTCTGATATTTGAATACGTTGAATCAGTTTAGCTTAGCTGCCTTAAAAAAGTTAGATCTTTAGGAAAAGATTGGTCTGTAGCGAAAAATATCATTTGATCATGATTTATGAAATATATAAAACTGTTTGATGTAACAAATAGGGATTCACAAATTTATCCAGAAGAAACTCTCATGCATTTGTTCTGGAAATCCACTTTAACGAATGGATAAAAAAATCCATTATTCTTAACATGAGAATAATGGATTTTAATAGGTATTTGTCCCCAAAAACATTATTTTGGGCTAATTAATAAGTTTATTTCATCATCATTCACATTGAAACTTGGTAATCTTTTCGTCATGCCTCATCCAAGCGACAGATTTCTCTTTTGATGATTACTTAGACTTGATATAGTTGATACCATCTGCTTTCGGAGCAACAGCTTTACCAAAGAAGGCTGCCAGGACAACAATTGTCAAAACATAAGGCGCAATCTGCAGATAAACTGTCGGTACCTTTGAAAGGAGAGGCAACTGATTTCCGATAACCGCCAAACTTTGGGAAGCTCCAAAGAAGAGACTAGCCAACATAGCACCGATAGGACTCCACTTACCAAAAATCATGGCTGCCAAGGCGATAAAGCCTGGTCCTACAATGGTTGTTACAGCAAAGTTAACAGAGATAGACTGAGCATAAATAGCTCCACCAATACCGCCGAGCAAACCAGAAATCATGACACCGCAATAGCGCATGAGGTAAACATTGATTCCAAGTGTATCTGCTGCCTGCGGATGCTCTCCTACTGAGCGAAGACGAAGTCCAAATTTTGTCTTAAACATGATAAACCAAGCGAAGAAAGAGAAGGCAACGGCCAAATATCCCATCAAACTTGTGTGTTTGAAGAAAATTTCTCCTATGACTGGAATATCAGACAAAATAGGAAAATCAAATTTACCAAATGAACGCTGAATATTGTCTGTTTGTCCCTTGTTATAGATAGCTTTTACAAGAAAGACTGCCAAGGCTGGTGCTAGCAAATTTAGAACCGTACCACTGACAACGTGGTCTGCGCGGAAGTTAATGGTTGCTACAGCATGGATAAGAGAGAAGAGCACTCCGACCAAACCAGCAGCAAACAAAGAAAGCCACGGAGTTAAGCTACCAAAGCTACTTTCGAAAGTCAGGTTAAAGAGAACACCTGTAAATGCTCCCATTACCATGATACCTTCCAAGCCGACGTTGACGACTCCAGCATGCTCTGAATAAGCTCCACCGATACTTGTAAAAATCAAGGGAGCCGCATAAATCAGCATAGACGATACCAATAAACCTAATATCGTTACAATACTCATCCTAGTTTCCTCCCTTCACTTTGTCAGCTTCTTGCTTATTATTTTTAAACAATTCAAAGATTGTCTTACCAGTCAAACGCTCAATCAGGTAATGGGCGCTGACAAAGAAGATGATAGAAGCTGTTACAATATTGACCAATTCTGTCGGAATCTGAGCCACGTTCATACCTGGCGCACCGACACTCAAAACCGCAAAGAGGAAGGCTGCAAAAAGGATACCAATTGGAGAGTTGGTCGCCAAAAGACTTACCGCCATACCATTGAATCCGACACTCAGAGAACCACCTTGTACAAAGACGTTCTGATAAGTACCCAATCCTTCTACGACTCCTCCAAGTCCTGCAAGAGCGCCAGAAATAATCATGGACAAGATAATGGTCCGTTTAGAAGACATCCCTGCATACTCAGATGCATTTGGGTTAAGACCTACAGCACGGATTTCAAAACCAAGCGTTGTTTTCTTAAGCATATACCAAATCAGCACGACTGCAATCAAGGCAAAGAAAATACCGATGTTCATCCGAGAATTAGCAGTCAGACTTCTTAGCCACTCTGTCTGATAAATGGCATTAGCACCGACACGTTTACTAGAGTCAACACTCTGCATCACAGATTTTGGAAAACTATGGATAAAAGCATTTCCGACGAAGAGAACGATATAGTTCATCATAATCGTTACAATAACTTCACTCGTTCCCAAATAAGCACGAAGAATCCCTGGAATAGCTCCCACAATACCGCCAGACACTGCTGCAATGACTACAGTTGCCAATAACATCAGCGGACGAGGCAAATCAGGGAAGGAAAGGGCAAACCAACCAGCCATAATCCATCCGGCCAAGGCTTGTCCTGGAAGTCCGACGTTGAAGAATCCAGCACGACTAGCTACGGCAAAGCCCAAACCAATGAGAATCAGAGGTCCCATCGCACGAGAAATCTCACCTAAACTTCTTAAAGAGCCAAAAGCTGTTTTAAAGAGGGATTCATATCCCCAGATAGCATCATAGCCAAAGATAGCCATGACAATCGCTCCCAATAAAATCCCTAGAATAACAGAGATTAAGGGAACCGCGATCTGCTGTGTTTTCTTAGACATTTGAATCTCCCTTCTGGATCTTACCGCCGGCCATGAGAATACCAAGCTCTTGCTTATTGGTCTCCTCAGGAGTCACAATCCCTTGAATCTTACCATCGTGGATAACCGCAATTCTGTCAGAAACATTAAGGATTTCATCTAACTCAAAGCTAACAACAAGGACAGCCTTACCTCGACTGCGTTCTTCAATCAAGCGTTTATGGATGTACTCAATTGCTCCGACATCAAGTCCACGAGTTGGCTGGCTGACAATCAGTAAATCTGGATCACGGTCTACTTCCCGAGCGATGATAGCCTTCTGTTGGTTCCCTCCTGAAAGGGCTGAAGCAGGTACATATTCGCTAGCCGCCCGCACGTCAAACTCTTTCATCAGCTTACGCGCATAAGAGTAAATATTATTGTAGTTCAAGATGCCGTTTTTACTGAGCGGTTCCTTGTAATAGGTCTGTAGAGCAATATTTTCAGAAATAGACATAGCCAACACCAAACCATCACGATGGCGGTCTTCAGGTACGTGGCTAACCTTCATTTCGGTAATCTGCCGTGGTCTCTTACCGACGACAGACTGGTTCTTGATTAAGATATCACCCGAACTTGTTTTTCTGAGCCCTGTAATAGCCTGAATCAACTCGGTCTGACCATTTCCGTCAATTCCTGCAATCCCAACGATTTCACCTGCACGAACATCCAGAGAAAGTCCTTTAACAGCTGGAACACCACGATTTTCTTCAACAACAAGATTCTTGATTGAAAGGACCGTTTCTTGTGGATTAGAAGGCTCTTTCTCAGTCTTAAAGGAAACGGAACGTCCTACCATCATTTCAGCCAAATCTTGGTTAGTAGCACCAGCGATTTCAACTGTTTCAATGGATTTTCCTCGACGAATAACAGTCACTCGGTCAGAAACTGCACGAATTTCATCCAACTTATGGGTAATAAGAATGATGGATTTTCCTTCTTTGACCAAGTTCTTCATGATTTTCATCAATTCATCAATCTCAGCTGGCGTCAAAACGGCTGTCGGTTCGTCAAAGATCAGAATATCTGCCCCACGGTAAAGGGTCTTCAAAATTTCAACACGTTGTTGGGCTCCAACAGAAATATCCTCAATCTTGGCAGAAGGATCGACCGACAAACCATATTTCTTAGACAAACGATTAATTTCTTGCGTAGCGCGTTTCAAGTCTAAGATACCATTTTTTGTAAGCTCACTTCCGAGAATGATATTTTCAGCAACAGTGAAGGCTTCCACAAGCATAAAGTGCTGATGCACCATTCCGATACCAAGTGAGGCTGCCTTTGACGGGGAGTCCAGCTTAACTGGCTTTCCATTGACTACAATCTCACCACTAGTCGGCTCAAGCAGGCCGGCCAACATATTCATCAAGGTTGACTTCCCGGCACCATTTTCTCCTAAAAGGGCGTGAATCTCACCCTTTCGGAGTTGCAAATTGATTTTATCATTGGCTACAAATTCACCGAAAATTTTGGTAATTTCTCGCATTTCAATGACATTTTCATGTGTCATGGCTCTTTCCTTTCCAGAATTTCATTTTATGTCGATCAAACCTCGTC
>NZ_JBZYCU010000024.1:0-31581 GCF_058933875.1 Streptococcus sp. STC1396
GAAATCGTCTAAGCGATTGGTGACACTTACTAATCCACAGCGCTGAACTAAGTATAAAACAAATCTATAAAATAATTAAGAAAGGGTTTATACTGGCGGAAGCTACCCGCTAATATAAATATAAGGTCTGATTATGGATCAGCAAAATGGATTGTTTGGTTTCCTTGAAAATCACGTCATGGGACCAATGGGTAAACTTGCTCAGTTTAAGGTTGTACGTGCTATTACCGCAGCCGGTATGGCAGCTGTGCCATTTACTATTGTTGGGTCAATGTTTTTGGTATTCAGTATTTTGCCACAAGCTTTCTCATTCTGGCCAATTGTAGCAGATATTTTCTCAGCTTCATTTGATAAATTCACTTCTCTTTATATGGTTGCTAACTACGCTACCATGGGGTCTCTCTCTCTTTATTTTGTCCTTTCACTTGCTTATGAGTTGACAAAAATTTATGCAGAAGAAGAAGACCTTAATATGACCCCTCTTAATGGTGCTCTTCTTGCTCTGATGGCTTTCATCATGACAGTGCCACAAATCATCTTTGATGGAGGAATGATGAAGGCTGTGACCAACCTTAAAGAAGGTGCAGTAGTTGCTGATGGTTGGGCAATGGGGAACGGTGTTACTCGTTTTGGGACAACAGGGATTTTCACAGCTATCATTATGGCTATTGTGACAGTACTAATTTATCGTATGTGTGTTAAGCGTAATTGGGTTATTAAAATGCCTGAAGCTGTTCCAGAAGGGGTTTCTCGTGGATTTACTGCTTTGATTCCAGGATTTGTAGTTGCATTTGTTGTTATTTTTATTAACGGTCTACTTGTAGCTATGGGCACAGATATTTTTAAAGTCATTGCAATTCCGTTTGGGTTTGTTGCAAATTTGACTAACTCATGGATTGGATTGATGATTATCTATCTCTTGACTCAACTTCTTTGGATTGTAGGTATTCACGGTGCCAATATTATCTTTGCATTTGTTAATCCGATTGCTCTTGCAAATATGGCAGAAAACGCTGCTGGTGGGAACTTTGCTGTAGCTGGTGAGTTTTCTAACATGTTTGTTATTGCTGGTGGATCAGGTGCAACTCTTGGTCTATGTCTCTATATTGCTTTTGCTGCTAAGTCAGAACAACTCAAAGCTATTGGACGTGCTTCAGTCGTGCCAGCATTATTCAATATTAATGAACCACTCATTTTTGGTTTGCCGATTATCTATAACCCAGCATTGGCCATTCCATTCATCTTGGCGCCAATGGTTACTGCTACTATTTACTACTTGGCTAATACACTAAACCTTATTAATCCAGTTATTGCACAGGTTCCATGGCCAACTCCAGTGGGTATAGGAGCTTTCTTAGGGACAGCAGATCTTCGAGCAGTCCTAGTTGCTCTAGTGTGTGCAGTCGCAGCCTTCTTGGTTTATTTCCCATTCATTCGTGTCTATGATCAAAAATTGGTGAAAGAAGAGCAAGAAGCTTAAGTGTTAATTAAAAAAAGCTAACTTGTTAATAGACTAAAAAAGTTCATACAAGACATACTAAGATTAGCAGTGAAGAATTTTTCAACGAAATGTTCTTCACTGCTTTTTATTGCAATTTATCAAATAAAAATGCAAAAGCGATTCTGCGGAGGATTGCTATTAAGCTGTTTTTGGTCTATCTGAGAATGATAGTTTCCATGCTAGGTCTTAAGAAAGCTTGTAAGGCTTCACAATTTAGTAAACGTTAATTCGAAAGAATGGCTATACTTATACGGAACACCCCTCAAGGTAACCTTTTTGTCCTTGGATTGCAGGCTGATTTTCTTAGTCTGCTTACAACTTTAGAGGAAAAATGTACTGTTTCCTAGTTCAAAATACTTCTGAGCCTTTGCTCAGGTAATATAAAAAATCGCATGGATGACATCTAAAAAGATTTATCCATGCGATTTTTGAGTTTAGAGGGCATAACGAGCAAAGGTCTACTTATCAGAAAAGGGGGATATTTTTATTCTTCTTTCTTTTTCAGTAAGAATAGGCCACTACATGTAGCAATAAGAACGCTTGCGACTGCAAATAGAGCTGTGTTTTCCTTGCTTCCTGTTTCTGGCAGTTGGTCTTGCTGTGTTACGCTTACTAGTTGAGGTGTAGGTTTGTAGGTTGTTATGGTTGCTTGACCTGCTTGAGGTTTTTGATTCACAATTTCTACAATTTCAACAGATGGTTCTTGAACAGGATCTTTCAGTTCAGCCAATTGGCTGCCGAAGACAGCATTGGATATCCAACGGTAGAAGTGGATGGTGTGCAGACGATTGGTTGGATTTCCAGCGTAAACGAAGAGTGGATGCTCCTTGTAACTACCGGAAATGGCTACGATCTTATTGGCTAGTTTTTCGTTGCCTGGCCACCAACCTGCAATGTAGTAGTCGCTGCCAGCAATTGAAGCCAAAGTCTTGAAGTTGGCAGGGGCTTTTGCGATCCAGTTTCCAGAATTAGAATAGAAGAGATCATTCTTCTTATAGCCACTAGTCAATGGATCTTTATCATCTACAATAGCTTTCATAAGTCCTTCAAAATCGCTGCCTCCAGAGAATCTTTCAGCATCAAATCCATCTAGGACACCAAGTTTTTCAAGGCGTTGCATAGCAGAGCCGCCAACTACGATTGTTGGTTTGAGACCGAGGATAGACTTATCAAACTTGTTGCTTTCAAGGACGATAACATCGGCTTCCTCAGGTGTGTCGACAATATCAAAGCCCAGATTCTTCAGTGCGAGGGCTGTATGAGCAGGAGAATCGACACCAGCCCAATAATATTGATGAGGAGGAGCATAGACTTTAAGAGCTTTCAAAGGTTGCCCTGTCGGAACTTTATAAAGGGCATCTCCATAAATAGCATAATTGTTCAGCAGATTTGCAAATGTCGGTGTATCAACGATATAACCATCTTCTGTCAGATAAACTTTCTTACCTTCGCGAATAGCTTGGTTGACAGCTTTAACGGCGCTGTCGGATGTGTTAGCAATCACATAGTATGGAGCTTTATGATTGACTTCACTAGTGCGAGTAGCCCGAAGTGCAGTGACTTCACCGAGTTTGCCATCAAAGAGTTTATCTTTAAAGACTGCTTCAGCTTTAAAGCCTCTCATATCTGGGAAGTTTACCAAAAGTTCAGCATACATGGCAGCCCAAGCGGATTCATTTGATCCTTTGTAGAGGATATGGTTGGCATAGCCACGCTTAGCTTGAGCCATATCGACAACGAGGTCGCCCTTCTTATAGTTGCCAACATCTTCCTTCAATTCTTGAATGACAACACCATTTCTCTTGAAGTATTCAATCATGTTAAAGGCTTGTTGGGAATCATTGTCTTTGTCAAGACCCATTGGGATGACATAATAATCAGGGAAGAATTTTTTCTGACCATTTTTTACCCGTCCAACAACCTTGCCGTCAGGTCCGACCAATTCATTTTCAGCTTTTGGATCTTCAACCTTATTGATGCCACGGAGATAGAAGTTGAGGCGCATTTCCATGAGCTTATCAGGATCTTGGGACAGGTAAGAGATACCTCCAAGGACAGCGTGATAACCAGCTTTATAGGATTCTTGATTGCCCTCAGGTATTTCAACGGTATGTCCTAATATTCCATGGTACATAGCATAAACACCTGTGTAGCCAGAGAAGGAGTCATCCCAGCCATCGCCCCAGTCTAGTTTAGGAATGATGTAGTGGTCATACTTGGAATTGGCAACGCCGGCGCGGCCCATGTGGTGGGCATTTTCCAGCATATTTTTTGACAAAAGGTCATATTCAAAGTTTGGATCGTGTGGCGGAGTAGCTGGCTCAATCAGGAAGTCCTTGACAAAGCCGTGGATGTCGTAAAGTGCGATTGGATTCCATTTGTTGATGAGTCCAGCAACAATACGGGTTTCTGGGTTAGCTTGATAGCTAGTATCGCGGTTTGGATCGATTCCGTTAGCTAGGGCACGGGTATTGGCAACATCTCCGTCAGGATTTTCAGTAAAGTCAAAGAGGAAAATGAATTTCTTGAGGAGTTCTTTGACGCTGAGTGTGACAGTCTTAGCATTGCCATTGGCATCGGTAGTTTGGAAAGAAATTTGATCTTTGGTCGCAAAAGTATTGAAGAGTCCAGTGATGATATCGATAGCAGGTTGTTCATCGGCGTGGGTATTGTTGATAAGGACTGGCAGTTTATAGTCCAGTGTGCCATTTTTCAGAGCTGCTAACATTTCAGCTGGTTTAGTGAGAGCGAGTCGATTGGTTGTATTGAGATAGTCGTCAATGCTCTTTTGATCGGAACTGATGATACCAAGTTTAACATCGCGTCCTTGAGCGCTTTTACCAGTCGTTTCGATTTTGACAAGACGATCCGTTTTAGCATCCTGCCGGCTCTTTTCGATAGCTGCCAGCATTTCATCATGGGTATGGAAATCTTCATAAGGTCGCAGAACGATGTTCTTGCGAATGGTCAGGCCTAAATCTTCACTGGTTCCGACCAATTCATGAGTACCCATAAAGTTGCGGTAGGTTCTGCGGATATTATTTGGTGTCCGCAGGCTTAAGTCTTGACCAAATAACTCATTAAATTTAAGGGAAACTTTAAGGTCATTTCCATCAGCTTTTTCCTCTACAGTGACAAATGGGTCGCCAGAGAAGGTTCCGTCAGCCATCTTCCAAGTTTTCCACTCACTAATCGGCTTGTTGTCTAGTTTCCAAGTAATCTTACCAGCTTGAGCTCCCTGTTCTTGAATGGTTTCTTCAATGACAGCTTTTTCAGACATATAAACCTTGCTGTCAGCAAGCTGAACCTTGTTTTCTTCGATACCAGCTGCGCGCATTTCTGCTTTGGCAGAAGTGTCGACTTTTTCGGCAGCATCAGCTGTTTTTTCTTCAGCTCCTGTGGCAGGAAGGGTTGGAACAGTGCTGTCGGCTTTTTCAGGGGCAGCCTCAGTCTTGCTGGTTTGCTCTGGTGATCCGGTTTGAGGAATAGTCGCATTTTCTACGACTTTCTCTGAGCTTGCAGGCGTAGGCTGCTCGACGACAGTGCTGACTTTACTGGTCTCCTGTGGGGTTTCAGCAGGGCTAACTGTGTCAGCGGCAGCATTTCCTTGGACTAAAACTGCTAAAAGAACTGCAGCTGAGACACTGAGGACTTGAGTATATAAGCGTTTCTTATATGAGTCTTTCATAAGAAATCTCCTTTGTAATGTGTTCTTAAATCTAGTATAGCAGGTTCTGTAACCGTTTTCAATCAAAATCATAGAAAAAAATTAAACTTCTAACGAAAAGGACTAATATCTGTAATTTTTTGGACAAAAACTGGAAATCTGACTGGCAGAAAGAGTGTTGATCGCTCTAATTAATATTAATTTTTCAAGAACTTTTTTATGACTACTTTTACATAAGGTTTTATGCAAAATTTGAAGCCTTGATTTCTGCAAATTCATGCAAAATCTATTCATTTATGCTACAATATTAGCAATAAATATGATTGGAGCAAACGATGAAAGCGATTATTACGGTTGTTGGAAAAGATAAGACGGGGATTGTGGCCGGTGTATCTACTAAAATTGCAGAGCTGGGGCTCAATATTGACGATATTTCACAAACGGTTTTGGATGAATTTTTTACCATGATGGCTGTCGTGTCTAGCGATGAGAAGCAGGATTTTGCAGCGCTTCGTAGTGAATTTGAGGCCTTTGGTCAGACGCTCAATGTCAAAATCAATATTCAAAGTGCAGCGATTTTTGACGCTATGTACAATATCTAAGGAGAGGGCGCATGGATATTAGACAAGTTACAGAAACCATTGCCATGATTGAGGAGCAGAATTTTGATATTCGGACCATCACCATGGGCATTTCTCTCTTGGACTGTATCGACTCAGATATTGAGCGGGCAGCGGATAAGGTGTACCAAAAGATTACGACCAAGGCTAAAGATCTGGTGATGGTCGGAAATGAAATCGCAGCTGAGCTGGGAATTCCCATCGTCAACAAGCGGGTGTCTGTTACCCCGATTTCTCTGATTGGGGCAGCTACGGACGCAAGGGACTATCTGCCTCTGGCTCATGTTCTGGATCGGGCTGCCAAGGAAATCGGCGTGGACTTTATCGGTGGTTTCTCTGCCTTGGTGCAAAAGGGTTATCAAAAAGGGGATGAAATCCTCATTAATTCCATTCCGCGGGCTTTGGCTGAGACAGACAAGGTTTGCTCCTCTGTCAATATCGGCTCAACCAAGACTGGCATCAATATGACAGCAGTTGCGGATATGGGACGCATTATCAAGGAAACCGCCCAGTTTTCTGATATGGGGGCGGCCAAGTTGGTCGTCTTTGCCAATGCGGTAGAGGACAATCCTTTCATGGCCGGTGCTTTTCATGGTGTCGGTGAAGCAGATGTGGTCATCAATGTCGGTGTTTCTGGGCCAGGCGTTGTCAAGCGGGCTCTGGAAAAGGTCCGTGGTGAGAGCTTTGACGTGGTCGCGGAAACGGTCAAGAAAACGGCCTTCAAAATCACCCGTATCGGCCAGTTGGTCGGTCAGATGGCCAGCGAGCGTCTGGGCGTTAAGTTCGGGATTGTTGATTTGAGTCTGGCTCCGACACCGGCAGTCGGAGACTCAGTGGCCCGTGTCTTGGAAGAAATGGGCTTGGAAACAGTCGGTACTCATGGTACGACAGCGGCGCTTGCCCTTCTCAATGACCAAGTCAAAAAAGGCGGTGTCATGGCCTGCAACCAGGTCGGCGGTCTGTCTGGTGCTTTCATTCCTGTTTCAGAGGACGAGGGCATGATTGCTGCTGTGCAAAATGGCTCGCTCAATCTAGAAAAGCTAGAAGCTATGACAGCTATCTGCTCGGTAGGTTTGGATATGATTGCCATTCCAGAGGCGACGCCAGCTGAGACCATCGCAGCCATGATTGCGGATGAAGCGGCGATCGGTGTCATCAATCAGAAGACGACAGCTGTACGGATTATTCCGAAAGGCAAGGAAGGCGATATGATTGAATTTGGCGGGCTCTTGGGAACAGCTCCGGTCATGAAGGTCAATCAGGCTTCGTCAGCTGCCTTTATCGCGCGTGGCGGTCAAATTCCAGCACCGATTCACAGTTTTAAAAATTAAACTGAGCAATCACTGGGTGTGGCTAACTGATTTTTCAACTCCCCTTTCGAATAAAATAGCTGGAAAGGAGATTTTCTATGTATAAGTTGCAATCAATTGAAGAGTATGGCACGACTCGGGTTCTCATCTTGGAAAATGTGGACACTGGACGTCAGGAGCGCTGTTTTGATGATTCATTACTTTTGGATTTCAATAATTTTGAATTTATGAAAGTCGGCAATTCTTACCAATGCAAGATTTTACTGGTTGGGAAAGTTGATTCGGCAGGAGAACTGTTCACCTATTTAGGGAAGGAGCGGGTTGGCAGTAAAAATTTACTGAAATTGGCAGGGTCAGATCAGTCGCTTTATTACTTGGACGAGGGCGGAGTCTGGCATACTTTGCAAGAAAATCAGTCGCTTATGGTTAGTTATTCCCGCAAGGATTTGATTCAGGTAGAGGAGATTCTTCATCCCAGTCTGCGATAGTTTGATGTTGAAAGGCAGGGCTGCCATCATTTCAAGGGGAATTTAGGAGAGAATATGACAAAGACAAGACTGTTTATTATCCGCCATGGCAAGACCATGTTTAATACCATTGGCCGAGCTCAGGGCTGGTCGGACACACCGCTGACAGCAGAAGGTGAACGTGGGATTCATGAGTTGGGTATTGGGTTGCGGGAATCTGGCTTGGAATTTGTAAAAGCTTTTTCCAGTGATTCAGGTCGCACGATTCAGACCATGGGGATTATTTTGGAAGAGTTGCAACTGACGGGTAAGATTCCTTATCGGTTTGACAAGCGCATCCGGGAATGGTGTTTTGGTAGTTTTGATGGTGCCTATGGTGGAGAGCTTTTCCACGGGGTCATTCCGCGGGTGCTGGATACAGACGATTATAAAGAACTGAGCCTGCCGGATTTAGCAAATGGCTTGGTTGAAGTGGATACAGCTGGCTGGGCTGAACCTTGGGAACAGCTTGGTGGCCGGATTTTAGAAGGGTTTACTGCTATCGCCCAAGATGTGGAGGCTGCTGGCGGGGGAGATGCTTTGGTTGTCAGCCATAGTATGACCATTGGGACTTTTACCTATCTGATTGATGCGGCCATTACCAAAAATCCTGGTGTCCAAAATGGCAGTGTGACAGTTGTCGAATATGAAAAGGGGCAATTTACGCTGCAGGTCTTGGGAGATATGTCCTACCGTGAAATTGGTGCCAAGATTCTGGATGTGCAAGAATAGCCGAGGAGAAAGCGGGAAGCAATGATTTAATAGGATTTTCTGAAACCGAGGCAGGTGGACTATTTGATAAGCACTTCTCATTTGGGGTGCAAGCTGCAGCGGCTGAGTCTGCTCTGGGCTGTTTTGCTTAGTTTTCAGCTTCATTATGAGAAGAGTAGATTAGTACATCATTGATTGTCATAAATTGAATGCAAGTTTAGCTATGCTAGGCTTGTATTTTTATTTCTAAAAAGTATACTTTAATAAACGAAAAGTATAGATATTTAAAAAAAGAAGAGGCAGATTTTTGGTATAATGGCTTGGACGGTAGGCGTACTGGACAAACAGACAGAGTCTGTATTATAATAAGATTAAGAAAAAAAAGAAGCAGAAGAGAGCTTGGCTAAAGTAAAATATGAAGAAATAGCCGATGTTCTCCGAGATAGAATTGCAGATGGAGTCTACCCAGTAGCCTCCTTGTTGCCTACTCAATCGGAGCTTGCAGCGGAGTTCGGTGCTAGCCGAATGACTATGATCAAAAGTACCTAAACTGTTCGGTTTCCGATCCTGTTTTGCAAGTGGAACAGGCTGTCTATCTGGAAAATGGCCGGCCGATTGAATATTCAAGAAGCCGTAATCGTTTCGACACCAAGGGCTATTCCTTATTGGATGTAAAAAATATTTAAGGAGAATGTTGTTATGTCAGAACCATTATTTTTACAGTCTGTGATGCAGGAGAAGATTTGGGGTGGGACCAAGCTGCGCGATGTCTTTGGCTATGAGATTCCTAGTGACCATGTGGGCGAATACTGGGCTATTTCAGCTCATCCTAATGGCGTGTCAACTGTCAAGAATGGACGCTTTGCCGGTCAGAAGTTAGATGCTCTCTATGCCGAGCACCGTGAGCTCTTTGGCAATCGTCCAGAGCCTGTCTTTCCGCTTTTGACGAAGATTTTAGATGCCAATGACTGGCTCAGTGTTCAGGTCCATCCTGATGATGCTTATGGACTAGAGCATGAAGGCGAACTTGGCAAGACTGAGTGCTGGTATGTTATCGCTGCAGACGAAGGAGCAGAGATTATCTACGGTCACAATGCCAAGAGCAAGGAAGAGTTGCGCCAGCAAATCGAGAGCAAGGACTGGGATCATCTCCTGACCAAAATTCCAGTCAAGGCTGGCGACTTCTTCTATGTACCAAGTGGAACCATGCATGCCATTGGCTCAGGGATTCTGATTTTAGAGACTCAGCAGTCTAGCGACACAACCTATCGGGTCTATGACTTTGATCGCAAGGACGATGCTGGCAATCTTCGTGAGTTGCATTTGGAGCAATCGATTGATGTTCTGACTATCGGTGAGCCAGCTAATAGCCGTCCCGTTACCATTCAGGCAGACGATTTGACTTCTACTCTTTTGGTGGCCAATGACTTCTTTGCTGTTTACAAGTGGGACATTGCTGGTTCTGTTGAGTTTAAAAAGACAGCAGACTATAGTTTGCTCAGCGTCCTAGAAGGCGTTGGTGAGCTGGAAGTTGATGGAACAGTTTATCCTCTTGAAAAAGGGGAGCATTTCATCCTGCCAAGTGACGTCAAAGAATGGACTTTGTCTGGCGACTTGCAGCTGATTGTCAGCCATCCATAGAGAAAGGCGGATTTTGTGCTTGATAAGGTAAGAGAAACAAGTGTTGATGAAGATATTCTTGATTTCTTGAAGTATGTCTATTTTGGTGATTTTTCAAATCCTATCGAAGCAGCAAGCGAGCGGGCTTATCTTGATATGAATAGAACGCTAAGACTGAAGCCGTTGCCAGATGATGTTAGGCTAATGTTACGACGAAAAGTAAACTTGATATTTGCAGAAGAGCTACCTAAACTCTCCTTGAAGGACATTCCCAATCAAGATTCTTTTGATTCTTGGCACCAAAATGTAAGCAATCAAATGAAAAGGATTTACTTAGACAATGGGGTTGTGCTTACATATGGCCATGCACAAAAATGGCTCAATATGACCATCAAGTATTTATATATGCTTGAAGCGACTTCATTTGATGAAGTGTTTGAGTATTTGCATGTTCCGTTGGATAATTATGTTTTTGACATTGCTAGCAGTAATCTAGGTATAGACAGACCAAAGCAACCTTGGAGTCGCTGGGATGATTATGATCATCAGTATTTAGCTTATCAAAAAGCAATTAGAGAAAAGATTTCGCAGGGTAGTCCTTTACGCTGGGAATTCAGATATTGGCTAAAAGCAGTACAAGGTATGGAAAAGGACTAGCCGATCTTGTGCCTTGCTGAATGATTGATGTTAGAGAAACGCATGAAAAGATTCTTAGAATAGATTTCATGCGTTTTTAATATTGTTTCGAGCTATTCTTATCATTTGAAAGCGGGATGAAAAATGCAGTTAAAGATTGAAATGACTGCGTTTTTTTGTCTTCTTACTCCTTCTTTCATTCTTGAAAGATATAGGGAAACGTGCTATAATGAGAAGAAACATTTAAAAACAGAACATAAACAAGTAAGGGAAAAAATGGCTAATATTTTAAGAACAATCATTGAAAATGATAGAGGAGAATTAAGA
Organism: Streptococcus sp. STC1396; assembly: GCF_058933875.1. Lineage (NCBI taxonomy): Bacteria > Bacillati > Bacillota > Bacilli > Lactobacillales > Streptococcaceae > Streptococcus > Streptococcus sp. STC1396. Next base: position 10,899 of record NZ_JBZYCU010000024.1, read on the forward strand.
AAATTAGAGAAAATGGCAGATCGGGTCATTGCTTATGAAGATACAATGGCTGCGATGACTGATGAAGAACTGCAAGCAAAGACAGCAGAGTTCAGGGAGCGTTATGCGAAAGGCGAAAGTTTAGATGATCTTTTGTATGAAGCCTTTGCAGTTGTCCGAGAAGGTGCCAAGCGCGTTCTAGGACTCTTTCCTTATAAAGTACAGATTATGGGGGGGATTGTCCTCCACCACGGAGACGTTCCTGAAATGCGTACAGGAGAAGGAAAGACTCTGACTGCAACGATGCCAGTTTATCTGAATGCTCTTTCGGGAAAAGGCGTACACGTTGTTACTGTCAATGAATATCTGACAGAACGGGATGCAACTGAAATGGGTGAGCTGTATTCTTGGCTGGGCCTTTCGGTTGGGATTAACCTAGCGGCTAAATCTTCTATTGAAAAGAGAGAAGCCTATGCTTGTGATATTACTTATTCAACCAATGCGGAGATCGGTTTTGACTATCTGCGTGACAATATGGTCGTTCGCGCTGAAAATATGGTTCAACGTCCGCTTAATTACGCCTTGGTTGATGAGGTGGACTCAATCTTGATTGACGAGGCCCGTACGCCCCTGATTGTATCTGGTCCAACCTCTTCTGATACAAATCAGCTTTATCACATGGCGGATCATTATGTAAAATCTCTTGCTAAAGAGGATTACATCATTGATGTTCAGTCTAAGACCATTGGCCTTTCGGATTCTGGTATCGATAAAGCTGAGAGCTATTTCAAGTTGGATAATCTTTATGATATTGAAAATGTTGCTCTGACTCACTTTATTGACAATGCCCTTCGAGCCAACTACATCATGCTTTTGGATATTGATTATGTAGTCAGTGAGGAGCAAGAAGTCTTGATTGTTGACCAGTTTACGGGTCGGACGATGGAAGGACGCCGGTATTCAGATGGTCTGCACCAAGCAATTGAAGCAAAAGAAGGTGTTCCAATCCAAGATGAAACTAAGACCTCAGCTTCTATCACTTATCAAAATCTTTTCAGAATGTACAAGAAGCTCTCTGGAATGACCGGTACAGCAAAAACAGAAGAAGAAGAGTTTCGTGAAACCTACAATATCCGAGTGATTCCAATCCCTACGAACCGTCCTGTAGCTCGGATTGACCATCCAGATTTGCTCTATCCAAGTCTTGAATCTAAGTTCAAAGCAGTTGTTCAAGATGTAAAAGCACGTTATGAGAAAGGCCAGCCGGTTCTTGTCGGTACGGTTGCCGTTGAAACCAGTGATTTTATTTCTAAAAAATTAGTTGAAGCTGGTGTGCCTCATGAAGTTTTGAATGCCAAAAATCACTACAAAGAAGCGCAAATTATCATGAATGCTGGTCAGCGCGGTGCTGTAACGATTGCGACCAACATGGCCGGACGTGGTACTGATATCAAGCTGGGTGAGGGTGTGCGTGAGCTGGGTGGACTTTGTGTCATCGGTACAGAGCGTCACGAAAGCCGCCGGATTGACAATCAGTTGCGCGGACGTTCAGGGCGTCAGGGAGACCCAGGTGAATCTCAGTTTTATCTGTCACTTGAAGATGAGCTGATGCGTCGTTTTGGTTCTGAGCGAATCAAGGCCCTGCTTGAGCGGATGAACCTCAGCGAAGAAGAGTCTGTTATCAAATCTCGGATGCTGACTCGTCAAGTTGAAGGCGCTCAAAAACGGGTTGAAGGAAATAACTATGACACCCGGAAGCAAGTCCTTCAATATGACGATGTCATGCGCGAACAGCGGGAAATTATCTATGCAGAACGCTACGATGTGATCACTGCCAATCGTGATTTGAGTCCTGAGATCCATGCTATGATTAGACGGACAATTGATCGGATCGTAGATGGCAACAGCCGTGCTGAAGCGAGCGAAAGGCTTGCAGCTATCCTGAATTTTGCTAAGTACAATCTGGTTTCAGAAGATTCTATTTCTGAGAGTGATTTAGAAGGAAAATCAGACCAAGAAATCAAAGCTTATCTATTTGAGCGTGCCTCAGAAGTTTATGATAACCAAATTGCAAAACTGCGAGATGAAGAATCCGTGCGTGAATTCCAGAAAGTTTTGATTTTGCGTGTAGTAGACAGTAAATGGACAGACCATATTGACGCACTTGATCAATTGCGTCAGGCTGTAGGACTTCGTGGATATGCTCAAAACAATCCGGTTGTTGAGTACCAAGCAGAAAGTTTCCGTATGTTTAATGCGATGATCGGCTCCATTGAATTTGATGTGACTCGTTTGATGATGAAAGCACAAATTCATGAGCAAGAGCGTCCGCGTACAGAGCACAATATCAGTACAACAGCTACTCGGAATATTTCTGCTAAGATCCCGAATCTTCTTAAAGATATAGATTTGTCTAAAGTTAAGCGAAATGATCTTTGTCCATGCGGTTCAGGAAAGAAATTTAAGAATTGTCATGGCCGTAAGTAGTTAAGGAGAGAAGATGGCATTTAAAGCAACTAGTCAACCAATCAACGTAGCAGAAGTGCGTCAGCTTGCAAAGCTAGAAGGCAATATTTTATCCCGTAAGCAAGAGCGTGATCGTCAATTGGAAGCCATTATTCGTGGCGAGGATGACCGGATTCTTTTGGTTATCGGACCTTGTTCTTCAGATAATGAAGAAGCTGTTTTGGAATATGCCAAGCGTCTCTCTGCTCTTCAAGAAGAAGTCAAAGACCGGATTTTTATGGTGATGCGGGTTTATACAGCTAAACCACGTACCAATGGTGACGGTTATAAAGGATTGATTCACCAGCCCAATGCGACAGCAGCGCCTAGTCTAATCAACGGGATTAAGGCGGTTCGCAACCTGCATTATCGCGTGATTTCAGAAACTGGCATGACGACGGCTGACGAGATGCTTTACCCTGAAAACCTTCCTTTAGTGGATGATTTGATTTCTTATATGGCGATTGGAGCTCGCTCTGTTGAGGATCAGCAACATCGGTTTGTAGCCAGTGGGGCGGATTTTCCGACTGGTTTGAAAAATCCAACTTCTGGTAATCTCAATGTTATGTTTAACGGCATCTATGCTGCCCAAAACAAGCAGAGTTTTCTTTTCTTAGGCCAAGAGGTCGAAACTAGTGGCGATCCACTTGCTCATGCGATTTTGCGGGGCTCTATCAATGAATATGGGAAAAATATTCCTAATTACTATTATGATAACCTGTTAGATACGATTGCGCAGTATGAAAAGATGGGGCTGGAAAATCCTTGCATTATTATTGATACCAATCATGATAATTCAGGCAAACGGTATATGGAACAGGTTCGGATTGTCCGTCAAACCTTGATTAATCGTGATTGGAATGAGAAAATCAAGTCGGCTGTTCGTGGTTTTATGATTGAATCTTATTTGGAAGACGGCCGTCAGGATGAGCCAGAAATTTTTGGAAAATCCATTACGGATCCGTGTCTGGGCTGGGACAATACAGAAGTATTGGTCCGCGAGATTTATGAAACATTGGGGCAATAATATGGTATTTATCGAAAAAGGTCAGAGAATTGATATTGAGCAAATCAAGTCAAAAACGAGACTGAGCGGCCAGGCTTTAGCCAATAAAAATAAAAGGGATCAGGAGCTTGCTAAGATTCTCAGCAGTCAGGACGATCGCATTCTCCTAGTAATCGGTCCTTGTTCTTCTGATAATGAAGATGCTGTTTTAGAATATGCCCGCCGTCTGTCTGAATTGCAGAAAAAGGTGGAAGACAGAGTCTTTATTGTGATGCGGGTATATACTGCCAAACCGCGTACTAATGGTGACGGCTATAAAGGCTTGGTTCACCAGCCAGACACTTCGAAAGCACCTAGCCTTATTAATGGGATTCAAGCAGTTCGTCAGTTGCACTACCGTGTGATTACGGAAACTGGCCTGACAACTGCGGATGAGATGCTTTATCCTACAAATTTGAGACTGGTGGATGATTTGGTTAGCTATCACGCAGTTGGAGCTCGCTCAGTGGAGGATCAAGAACACCGCTTTGTAGCATCAGGAATTGATGCGCCGGTTGGGATGAAAAATCCAACTTCTGGTAATTTGGGAGTAATGTTCAATGCGATTTATGCTGCTCAGAATATGCAAACCTTCCTCTTCCACAATCAAGAAGTAGAGACTTCTGGAAATCCGCTGGCTCATGCAATTCTCCGCGGTTCCATTGATGAATATGGCAAAAACCGCCCAAATTTCTATTATGAAATTTTGTTAGATGCTATTGCTAACTATGAAAAATTAGGCTTAGAAAATCCTTTTATCATTATTGATACCAATCATGATAATTCAGGCAAACGGTATATGGAGCAAATTCGGATTGTCCGTCAAACCCTGATCAACCGTGCTTGGAATGAGAAAATCAAGCAAACGGTTCGAGGTTTTATGATTGAATCATACCTAGAAGATGGTCGTCAGGATGAGCCAAAAATTTTTGGGAAATCCATTACGGATCCTTGCCTAGGCTGGGACAATACTGTCCAGCTGATTGAAGAAATTTATGATGCTTTAGCTAAATAAAAAGTGAAAGGAAGACAGGGATTTTCAGTTTGAAATCAACTGTCGGAAAGGATAAACTCAGCTGGGAATCGGCTGAGTTTTCTCGCATTACACAAGAGAAATATGATTAAAGGACATGGAATTGATTTAGAGGAGGTATCCTCTATTGAGCGGGCCTACAGCAAGAATTCTCGCTTTGCCCAGAAAGTATTGACACCAAAAGAATTTTCCCGCTTCGAAGAATTGAAAGGGAAAAGGAAGATGGAGTATCTAGCCGGTCGTTGGTCGGCAAAAGAAGCTTTTTCCAAGGCCTGGGGAACGGGGATTGGGAAAGTGACCTTTCAGGATTTGGAAATTTTGAACAATCAACAAGGAGCTCCCTACTTTAGCCAGTCACCTTTTGATGGCAAGGTCTGGGTATCCATCAGTCATGCAGGTAATCAGGTTATTGCCAGTGTTATTTTGGAGGAAGAAAATGAAAGCTAGTCTACATAGACCCAGCCAAGCTGTTGTCGATCTATCAGCGATTTACTTTAATATTGAACAAATTATAAGTCATATACCAGAAGAAGTTGAAAAGTGGGCGGTTGTCAAGGCGAACGCCTATGGACATGGAGCAGTTGCCGTATCAAAATATATCGACCCTATTGTAGATGGTTTTTGCGTTTCTAATATTGACGAAGCTTTGGAGCTTCGCGAAGCTGGACTCAGCAAAAAAATCTTGATTTTGGGAGTGTCTGAAGTGGATGTGGTTCCCTTAGCTATCGAAAAGGAAATCACCTTAACGGTGGCTGGTTTAGAATGGTTGGAGCTGTGCTTAAATAGGCAGAGCGATCTGTCTGGGCTGACTGTTCATATCAAGGTTGATTCTGGGATGGGTCGGATTGGGTTTCGCTCTGGCAAAGAAGTTCGAGAGGCCATTCATCGTTTGCAGAGAGCGGGTGCCTTTGTAGAAGGAATTTTTACCCATTTTGCAACGGCCGATGAGATAGAGACCGCCAATTTTTCAGCTCAGTTAAGTCGTTTTAAAGAAATTTTAAGTGAGTTAGATTTCCTGCCGCCGCTTGTTCATGCCAGCAACTCTGCAACAACTCTTTGGCACAGTGAAACGATTATGAATGCTGTTCGTCTGGGAGATATTATCTATGGGCTTAATCCTAGCGGACGGGTGCTGGAGTTGCCCTATGAAGTCAAACCAGCTTTAAGGTTAGAATCAGCCTTGGTCCATGTCAAAGAAATTCAGGCGGGTGCCCATGTCGGCTATGGGGCGACCTATACCAGTGATAGCCAGCAAATTATTGGTACCATTCCTTTAGGCTATGCGGATGGCTGGACACGAGAGATGCAGGGCTTTGACGTCTTGGTCGATGGTCAGCGCTGTCCTATTGTCGGTCGGGTTTCCATGGATCAGATTACAGTGCGTCTGCCTCGGGCTTATCCCCTTGGCACGCCAGTTGTTTTGATTGGAAATAGCGGAGCGGAGACCATCACAGCGACAGATGTGGCAGAAAAGCGCGGTACCATTAACTACGAAGTGGTCTGCTTGATTAGCGACCGCGTACCGAGAGTTTATAAAGACTAAAGAGAGATGAAGGGAAGCGCTTGAAGTATTTGATAATGTTCTAGCTTGCTTCCTCTCTTGTCTGTGATTTTAGCACCGCAGCAGTATCAGAACTGAAAGAGGAATTATGAATTTACACCAACCTTTGACGGTTCTGCCTGGTGTGGGACCGAAATCAGCAGAAAAATTTGCCAAGCTGGGTCTAGAGACCTTGCAGGATTTACTACTTTATTTTCCTTTTCGTTATGAGGATTTTAAGAGTAAGAACGTCCTAGACTTAGAGGATGGAGAGAAGGCGGTTGTTTCTGGTCAGGTTGTGACTCCAGCCAATGTCCAGTATTATGGATACAAACGTAACCGCCTGCGCTTTACCATCAAGCAGGGGGAAGTCGCTTTGGCGGTTAATTTCTTTAACCAGCCTTATCTGGCAGACAAGATTGAAGTGGGAGCTAGTATAGCCGTCTTCGGCAAGTGGGACAAAGCCAAGGCCAGTCTGACTGGTATGAAGCTGCTGGCTCAGGTAGAGAACGACTTGCAGCCTGTCTACCGGCTGGCTCAGGGAATTAGCCAGGCCAGTCTGGTCAAGCTGATTAAGACGGCATTTGACCAAGGGCTGGAACAGTTATTGGAGGAAAATCTTCCTCCTGCCCTTCGGGAGCGCTATCAGCTTTTGGATCGTACTCAGGCTGTGCGGGCCATGCATTTTCCTAAGGATTTGGCGGAATATAAGCAGGCTCTGCGTCGGGTTAAATTTGAAGAGCTGTTTTATTTTCAGATGCAGTTGCAAGTTCTAAAGTACGAGACCAAGGATGTCAGCCAGGGACTAGCTATCCCTTGGCAGGAAAAAATGTTGGCTCAAAAGAAGACCGAGCTGCCTTTTGCCCTGACTGAGGCTCAGAAGCGGAGTTTAGGAGAAATTCTCAGTGATTTGCAATCACCAGTTCACATGAACCGCCTCCTGCAGGGAGATGTTGGTAGTGGTAAGACCGTGGTGGCTGGTTTGGCCATGTATGCAGCCCATACAGCAGGTTACCAGTCTGCTCTAATGGTTCCGACAGAAATCCTAGCAGAGCAGCATTTTGACAGCCTGACTCAGCTTTTTCCAGAACTGAATCTGGCTCTCCTGACTGGTGGTATGAAAGCTGCTGAACGCAGGGAGACCTTGGCTGCAATAGCGGCGGGGCAAGTAGACATGGTGGTTGGCACCCATGCTTTGATTCAGGAAGGGGTAGTCTATCATCGACTGGGTCTGGTCATTATCGATGAGCAGCATCGTTTTGGGGTGGACCAGCGTCGGATTTTGCGGGAAAAAGGAAATAATCCAGACGTTCTCATGATGACAGCCACGCCTATTCCTCGAACTTTGGCTATTACCTCTTTTGGCGATATGGATGTCTCCATCATCGACCAGATACCGGCCGGCCGCAAGCCCATCATTACTCGCTGGGTCAAGCATGAGCAGTTGGAAGTGGTCTTGGACTGGATGAAAAAAGAGCTGGCCAAGGGCGCCCAAGTCTACTTCATTTCTCCCTTGATTGAGGAATCAGAGGCTTTGGACTTGAAAAACGCGATTGCTTTAGAGGAAGAGCTCAAGGCCTACTTTGCCAATCAGGCTCAGGTGGCTCTCCTCCATGGTCGTATGAAAAATGACGAAAAAGAAGCCATTATGCAAGACTTCAAGGTCGGGAAAACAGATATTCTAGTGTCAACTACAGTTATTGAAGTCGGGGTCAATGTTCCGAATGCGACCATCATGGTTATCATGGATGCTGACCGCTTCGGTCTCAGCCAGCTTCATCAATTACGGGGGCGGGTTGGCCGAGGTCACAAGCAGTCTTATGCCGTGCTAGTTGCCAATCCTAAGACGGAGTCTGGGAAGCAGCGCATGAAAATCATGACGGAGACCACAGATGGTTTTGTCCTCGCTGAGGAAGACCTCAAGATGAGAGGATCAGGTGAAATTTTCGGTACCCGCCAGTCTGGTATCCCAGAGTTTCAGGTGGCGGACATCGTGGAGGATTATCCGATTTTTGAAGAAGCGCGCAAGGTAGCCAGTCAGATCGTGACCAATCCCAACTGGCGCAAGGATGCGAACTGGCGCCTGATTGCCCAACATTTGGAGCTTCGCGATTATCTAGACTAAAAGAAACAATGAGAAACCTAGGACGAAGAACTTCCTAGGTTTTTATGCGTCTTAGCAAGTCCAGTTTTTAAGGCTTGCTAAGAACCAGTGACAGGGAGAAGTGAAGAGATGTGTGTCGTAGCTCTTAACCAAGTACATAGCTGAGCCTAGAGAAATGAATATCAGAGCAGGAGTAAGAAGCTCATCTTAAGCTTTCTGCAAGAAAATTCTAAGCCTTCCTTAAGTTTTCGGAATTATAATGACAGCATTAAAAGAAACGAGGTGGCAAGATGAAAGTAGCAGTTAAAGTCAACTATAAAAAAGAATTTAAAAAAGGAGTAAAAGGAGTTCCGAGTTATGGTTATTGACTATATCAGTAAAATAGCAGAGTCTGTATTTCAGCTCTTTATCTAATCAAAATAAGCCAGTCACAAAAGCATGACAGGCTTATTTGGTCTTATCCTTCAATATAGTCTTTTAATTCTTGACCAGTTAATCCAGCGTTGAGAGCGATTAGCAATTTGATGCGGGCTTTTGGGGCATTAAGCTCCTTGACAAACATGACTCCAGCTTGGTGTAGCTTAACGCCGCCCCCCTCATAAGCATAGACAGGTTCGGCTATGCCGTTGAAGCAACGTGAGACTAGGGCGATGGGGAGACCTGCTTTTGCCATCTCTGTTAATTTTTCAGCAGCTTCTCTCGGTAGATTGCCAGCACCAAAGGCTTCAATAATCAGACCGTCTAGCTTTGGCAAATCCAGCATATCTAGGAGTTCCGTCTTCATGCCGGCATAGGCTGGAATGATGGGGACCAGCCCTGAAATGCTATTCAGATCAAAACGAACGCGGGGGTCTGCCGTTTTAAAATAGAGAATTTCTTGTTTCATAATGAGACCTAAAGGGCCGTGCGTCGGAGTTTGGAAGGTGCTGACATTGGTGGTATGGGTTTTGGTGACATATTTGGCAGCATGGACTTCGTCATTCATGACGACCAAGACTCCCTTGCCACAGGCTTTCTCGTCGCTGGCAACCCGTAGAGCGGTTAGGTAATTATAAACCCCGTCACTGCCTAATTCATTAGAACTCCTCATGGCTCCGGTCAGAACAACAGGAATGTCAGGCAGGTCCATGGTATCGAGGAAGTAGGCCGTTTCCTCCAGGGTGTCTGTTCCGTGGGTAATGACCACTCCGTCGTATTGGTCAGCATCAGACTTTATTTTTTTGTAGAGTTCTAGCATATGCTGGGGAGTGATGTGAGGGCTGGGGATATTGAAGAAATCAAGCACGGCCACTTCAATGCCGCTTAAAGGCACGGCTACATGGTTCATGGGGTTATCTTGACTACTATTGACAGCGCCACTTCCGTCTGCCTGCATGGAAATGGTCCCGCCAGTGTGTAAAACTAAAATTCGCTTATTCATAGATGAGCTTCTCCGTGAATTGTGTTATAATTTATTGTATCATAAAAGGAAAGAATGAGAAAATCAATGGAAGTAAAAGCCGTCTTTTTCGATATCGATGGAACACTGGTCAATGACAGTCGAACCGTCTTGAAATCGACAGAGGCCGCCATTAAAAGTTTGAAAGAACAAGGGATTTTGGTCGGTTTAGCAACAGGCCGCGGTCCTTTCTTTGTCAAACCTTTTATGGAGCAGCTGGATTTAGATTTTGCGGTGACCTATAATGGCCAGTATATTTTTTCAAAAGACAAGGTGATTTCTGCTACGCCGATTGATAAACAAAGCCTGCGCGATTTGATTGCCTATAGCAAGAAGTACCGAAAGGAAATTTCCTTTGGAACAGCAGAGGCCATGCAAGGTTCAAAAATTATGACTTTTGGTATGAGTTCCTTTTCTCAGTGGGCCAGCCAGTTTATCCCTAAGAAAATGGCTCGAACAGTTAGTCGTGGTTTTAATAGCGTTATCGGCAAGGCGCTTCCTCAGCAGGAAAAGGAGCTCCTACAGTTGATTCAAGAGCCGATTTATCAAGTGCTTATATTGGCGGATCCAGCTGAAAGTCAAAAGATTGAAGCGGATTTTCCGCATTTGAAATTTACTCGGTCGAGCCCCTATGCAGCGGATATTATCAATCAAGAGATGTCCAAATTGGAAGGAATTCGCCGAGTTGGCAAGGAATATGGCTTTGATATCAATCAAGTGATGGCTTTCGGGGACTCGGACAATGACTTAGAAATGCTGTCGGGGGTCGGCTTATCTATTGCCATGGGCAATGGAACCAGCTCTGTCAAGAAAGTGGCTAAGCACACGACTAGCAGCAACAGTCAGGATGGTATCCATCGCGCGCTGGAACATTTCGGTATTCTGGCAAGTGAGAAAGTCTTTGTTTCCAGCGATCATCATTTCAATAAAGTAAAGACCTTCCATGGTGTGATGGATGAATGCACGCAGGAAGAGCCAATCGCTTGGACACCAGAAGATGCACGGCATCGGGCTGATTTTAAGTTGGAAGAGCTAGTTGAATTTCTCAGAGCGGCCAGTCGTTCCGAAGCAGAATTTGATCAATCCATTTCAAGGATGCACCAGGCTTTGGATAAGGCGGCTACCAAGGTTCGCAGCAAGCGAGAGGCTGAAGTTTCGTTAGTCGGTCAAGTAGACGCCTTAATTGACACGCTTTACTTCACTTATGGCAGCTTTGTCTTAATGGGAGTGGATCCCGAGCGGATTTTCGATATTGTCCATCAGGCTAATATGGGGAAAATTTTCCCGGATGGAAAAGCGCATTTTGACCCAGTAACGCATAAGATTCTGAAACCGGATGACTGGGAAGACAAATACGCTCCAGAGCCTGCAATTAAACGAGAACTAGAGCGGCAGATTCAGGCTTATCAGCGCAACAAAAGCCACGACAAGTAAGCCAAAAACAAAAAAATATTTGGTGCTGAACAATTATAAATATATAGAAACTGGACAGGAGCTCAGCCAAAATAGAAAAAAAGACCTGAGATTTGATTTTGCAATGCTTATCTCAGGTCTTTTGAAATGCTCCGTATTTGAAGAGAAATGGAGTAAGGATGGTCACTTACAGAGTCTTTTCCTTATCTCTAACAACTAGCAAATCCACTTTGGCATGACGCAGAATGTATTCTGATGAAGAGCCAACCAGCAAACGCTCAAAGGCGTTGAGTCCAGTGGCGCCGACCATAATTAGATCCACCTTATGCTCATCAGGAATCTCTGTAGCCAAAAGTGTTTTAGGATTTCCCATTTCGATAACGATGTCAACGTGTTTAATTCCAGCATTTTGAGCTTTTTCTTTATATTTTTCAGCCAACTTTTTGGCATCCTCCTGCAGCTCCTCATAGACGTCGGCATCAAAGGTTGAAATGCTTTGAAGAGCCCGTGTATCAATGACATGAGCAATCGTGAGACGAGAACCGTTTCTGAGTGCTACATTCACCCCTTTTTCAAATGCAAGCTCAGCTTCGTGTGAGCCATCAACAGCGACCATTATATTTTCATATTTTTGTTGAACCATGGGACTACCTCCGTTCTTTATAAGGGACACGAGAGTTTCAAAAGCAGCTGCAACGAAATCTTTGAAACCCTAAGCGTGCTTTGGGAAAGAAAATCAGGCAGCCGTATTTTAACTCAAATTCTATTTTAATATCTCTATTGTAACCCTTTTCAGAAAAAAAGTAAAGATAGAGTAGCAATCGGGACGATAGAGATATTGATGAAGTCACCTGTTTAAAAAATGATGAAAATAACAAAATGAGCTGTTAAAAGTCAAGATTAAGTAAATTCTGAAGCACAAATATAATCAAATAACTAAGGTTTTAAAAGATATTTACATCAGAAGAGAGGTTTTCTGTAAACTAAAGTGCTATCCCCTCAAAATGTCGAAATCTATCTATCTATTTCAGAAAAGGTATGAAAAGTTTTTCTTGCTACAAAGAGCGGAAACAATATGGGAAAAGGGGCACAAAGAATGACCTCTTTTTAATTTGTTGTCAATCTTTTTTTCTGGTGGTATAATAAAACCATTCAGATGAATTGAGGAAAATAGGATGAAAGAATTTAACAAATCCAGCAAACTGGAGCATGTAGCCTATGATATTCGTGGGCCGGTTTTGGAAGAAGCGATGCGGATGCGGGCTAATGGAGAAAAAATTCTCCGCCTGAACACAGGAAATCCAGCTGAATTTGGTTTTACCGCTCCAGACGAGGTCATTCATGATTTGATTATGAATGCGCGTGATAGTGAGGGCTACTCTGATTCTAAGGGGATTTTCTCAGCCCGTAAGGCGATTATGCAGTATTGCCAGCTCAAGAAGTTTCCAAGTGTGGATATCAATGACATTTATCTGGGAAATGGAGTCAGCGAGCTGATCGTCATGTCCATGCAGGGACTCTTGGATGATGGGGACGAGGTGCTGGTGCCGATGCCAGACTACCCGCTCTGGACGGCGGCAGTTAGTCTGGCTGGTGGGAATGCTGTTCACTATGTCTGTGATGAGCAGGCAGAATGGTATCCAGATATTGACGACATCAAGTCAAAAATCACGTCCAATACCAAAGCTATCATTATTATCAATCCTAACAATCCAACGGGAGCGCTTTATCCTAAGGATCTCTTGCTGGAGATTGTGGAAATTGCTCGCCAAAATAATCTCATTATCTTTGCGGACGAAATCTACGACCGCATGGTCATGGATGGGCATGTCCATACGCCGGTGGCTAGTCTGGCACCCGACCTTTTCTGTGTCAGCATGAACGGTCTTTCCAAGTCCCACCGCATCGCAGGTTTCCGGGTCGGCTGGATGGTCCTATCTGGTCCCAAGCAGCATGTCAAGGGCTATATCGAAGGGCTTAATATGCTATCCAATATGCGCCTGTGCTCCAATGTATTGGCCCAGCAGGTTGTCCAAACCTCGCTCGGTGGTCATCAATCTGTGGACGAATTGCTGCTTCCTGGTGGACGGATTTATGAGCAGCGTAATTTCATCTATCAGGCGATTCAGGATATTCCGGGTCTGTCGGCTGTTAAGCCTAAAGCCGGCCTCTATATTTTCCCGAAAATTGACCGAAACATGTACCGCATCGATGATGATGAGCAGTTTGTGCTGGACTTTCTCAAGCAGGAAAAAGTTCTTCTTGTTCATGGCCGAGGCTTTAACTGGCATGAGCCGGATCATTTCCGAATTGTCTATTTACCGCGGGTGGATGAGCTAGCTCAAATCCAAGAAAAAATGACGCGCTTCTTGCGCCAATATCGCCGTTAAATCTTTATTTGCAACAGCTCTCAGGAGCTGTTTTTTGATGAAAATCTTCGATAATTTTTTATCTATTTTTGTTTTAAAAAGATTGGAAAGGTTTGACACTTTTCGTTATAAAATAAGCTATATCAAATTAAAAGGGTTTAAAATAAAGCATTAGTTGAATTGTAGATAATTGTTCTTCAATACACAATTTTCAGATAATTATTGAAATTTTAGTAAATTCATGCTATAATTATAAAATCAAATACGAGGTAAATGTATGGCAAACCTATTAGAAAAAACTAGGAAAATTACTTCTATCTTGAAACGTTCAGAAGAGCAGCTTCAAGAAGAACTTCCTTATAATGCAATCACTCGCCAGCTTGCTGATATTATTCATTGCAATGCCTGTATCATTAACAGCAAGGGCCGTCTTCTAGGCTATTTTATGCGCTATAAGACCAATAATGACCGTGTGGAAGCTTTTTTCCAGGATAAGAATTTCCCGGAAGGCTATGTCCAAGAAGCGAACATGGTTTATGAGACAGAGGCCAATCTGCCTGTCACGCATGATTTGACCATTTTTCCTGTGGAAACCAAGGATGAATTTCCAGATGGGCTGACCACTATCGCGCCGATTCATGTTTCAGGGATTCGCTTGGGCTCGCTGATTATCTGGCGCAATGATAAAGAATTTGCGGACGATGATCTGATTTTGGTTGAGATTGCCAGCACAGTGGTTGGTATCCAGCTGCTTAACTTCCAGCGAGAAGAAGATGAGAAAAATATCCGCCGCCGGACAGCTGTGACTATGGCGGTCAATACCCTGTCTTACTCAGAGCTGAGAGCTGTTTCAGCTATTTTGGGCGAGCTCAATGGCAACGAAGGCCAACTGACGGCTTCTGTCATTGCCGACCGTATTGGGATTACCCGCTCAGTGATTGTCAATGCCTTGCGCAAGCTGGAAAGTGCTGGGATTATTGAAAGCCGCTCGCTGGGAATGAAAGGGACTTATCTGAAAGTGCTGATTCCAGATGTCTTTGAGGAAATTAAAAAGAGGGACTACTAATGCCAAAAGCACTGATTTCCATTGATTATACAGTTGATTTTGTCGCAGATGGGGGCAAGTTGACAGCAGGAGCGCCAGCTCAGGCGATTTCTGAAGCCATTGCTCAAGTAACTAAGGCAGCTTTTGACCGAGGAGATTATATCTTTTTTGCTATTGATGCTCATGATGAAAATGATGCCTTTCACCCAGAAAGCAAGCTTTTTCCGCCCCACAATATCAAGGGAACGAGCGGTCGCAATCTTTACGGACCCTTGGCGGATTTTTATGAGAAGCACCAAGCGGACTCCCGAGTCTTTTGGATGGATAAGCGTCATTATTCTGCTTTTTCTGGCACAGATTTAGATATTCGATTGCGGGAAAGAAAGGTAGATACGGTCATTTTGACAGGGGTCTTGACGGATATTTGCGTCTTGCATACAGCGATTGATGCCTATAATCTTGGTTATCAGATTCAGGTGGTAGAGCCAGCTGTGGCTTCTTTGTCAGAGGAAAATCACAAATTTGCCTTAAACCACTTGCAAAATGTCCTAGGTTCGACTATAATAAATACAATTTAAGAGTAAAAGAGAAGCAGAGTAGGCTTGCTGACTTGCACAGAGAGTGCTGATAGCTGAGAGCAGCACCAAGAAAGTAAAAACCGAAGAACATGTTTCGTGATCTTTTGTGTGATCAAGCACAAACGCCGCTCACGTTACGAGCGCAGAGGCTGCCTTTTAAGGCGGCGAATAACAGTGGTACCACGGCTTTCGTCTGTTTCATAGACGGAAGCTTTTTGTTTTGCAAAATGAAAAGTGGAGATGCTGGAAGAAAGTTGCTAATATGCTCAAGGACAGGGCAGCTTGCAAATGGATTTGAGAGGGAAAGAATATGAAAGAAATTTTTATCGGAAACTATGGTTTAGAGCAGGTTGGACAGACCATGACCGCAACTGGCTGGGTGGCCAATATCCGCAATCACGGCAAACTAGCCTTTATTGAATTGCGGGACCGCGAGGGCTTGCTTCAGGTCTTCGTTGGCGGTGAGATTGAAGATTTTGCTAAGCTGGAAGACATTGGCAAAGAGGATGTCATTGCAGTGACAGGGCAAGTGGTTCAGCGAGAAGAGCGCTTTGTCAACAAGGCCATCAAGTCTGGTCAGGTTGAGCTTCGAGCTGAAAAGATTGAAGTCATTGCTAGCAGCAAGGTTCTGCCTTTTGAGCTGGACCAGCATGCCCATACAGGGGAAGACCTGCGCCAGAAATACCGCTATCTGGACTTGCGGCGTGAGAAGATGACACATAACCTCAAGCTGCGTCACCAGGTCACCTCAACCATTCGGGAATATTTGAATGGTTTGGACTTTTTGGAAGTGGAGACGCCTTATCTGACTAAGTCAACTCCTGAAGGCGCTAGAGACTTCTTAGTGCCTAGTCGGATCTTTAAAAATCAATTCTACGCGCTGCCGCAGAGCCCTCAGATGCTCAAGCAGTTGCTGATGGGAGCTGGCCTCGAACGCTATTATCAGATTGTTCGTTGCTTCCGTGACGAAGATTTGCGGGGCGATCGTCAGCCAGAGTTTACCCAGGTAGACTTGGAGCTGAGTTTTGCCAGCGAGGAAGAAATTCGAGCGCTGGTTGAAGCTATGCTCAAGGCTGTTGTCAAGAAAACTCATGGTTTAGAGCTGACGGAAGCTTTTCCGACTATCAGCTATGAAGAGGCTATGAGTCACTTCGGCTCTGATAAGCCAGATACACGCTTTGGTTTAGAGCTAAAGAGTTTGACGGATTTGTGTCAGTCCAATGATTCTCTTCTCATCAAGAAAGCTTTGGATAACCAAGAGGAAGTGATGGGAATCTGTGTGCCAGATGCGGCTAGTGCTTTTAGCAAGAAACAGCTGAGTCACTACTATCAGGAAATGAAGGAATTTGGCTGTAGTCGTTTTGCCAGTCTAAAGGTTGAAAATGGCCAGTTAGTTGGAGATTTGGCTAGCACCTTTGAGGCTGAGAATCAGGATTTACTAGAACGTTTTGAGGCCAAGGATGGAGACCTCATCCTGTTAGTCATGGCTAAGAAGCGTCGGGCTCAGGAAGCTTTGGGACATTTGCGTATAGAAGTCGCAAAAGCTTTGGATTTGATTGACCCGAGTTTGCTTCATTTCCTCTGGGTTGTGGACTGGCCGCTGCTGGAGTGGAATGAAGACCAAAACCGCTATCAAGCCATGCACCATCCTTTCACACAGGGAATCTTTGAAGATGGACAAGAGCCAGACCAATTCCGCAGCCAGGCTTACGACATCGTCTTAAATGGCTATGAGATTGGCGGAGGGAGTCTGCGGATTCATGATCGGAAAGCTCAGGAAGCGATGTTTGAGCTATTGGGCATGAGCCGAGAAGACTATGAGAGGGACTTTGGTTTCTTCCTAGAAGCCTTAGAGTACGGCTTCCCACCGCACGGCGGCTTGGCTCTGGGCTTAGATCGCTTGGTTATGATTTTGGCTGGGGAAGAAAATATCCGCCAAGTCATCGCTTTTCCAAAAAATGGTACTGGCTTTGATCCTATGCTGGAAAGTCCAAGTTTGGTGGACCAAAGACAGCTCAAAGAACTGCATTTGGAATTGAAGAATTAGCCTGAAATATGGTAAAATGAAATGATGCGAATTCCTGAAGAATAGCAGGAAGAAGCTGAAGAAAGGAGCTAGCGGATGGCAAATAAATGAGCGTCCCTGGCTTGTCAAAGTAAAGGTGAGCTGAAGCTCTGGAAATAAAAAAATCATCTCAAATTCTTATTTTCAGTCGCTAAAGCTCACATATCTTATGAAAGGAATCAGAGATGAAGATTACTCAAGAAGAAGTAAGTCACGTTGCTAAGCTGTCAAAACTGGCTTTTTCACCAGAAGAAACAGCTGAATTTGCGACGACCTTAACCAAGATTGTCGACATGGTCGAATTGCTCAATGAAGTGGACACGGAGGGGGTGCCTTTCACTTCTAATGTAGCTGCCAATATCAACTATATGCGAGAAGATGTGGCTCAGCCGGGCTGGAACCGGGAAGAGCTTTTCCAAAATGTACCTGAAAAAGAGCGGGGCTACATCAAAGTGCCTGCCATCCTAGATG
Organism: Streptococcus sp. STC1396; assembly: GCF_058933875.1. NCBI lineage: Bacteria > Bacillati > Bacillota > Bacilli > Lactobacillales > Streptococcaceae > Streptococcus > Streptococcus sp. STC1396. Next base: position 28,484 of record NZ_JBZYCU010000024.1, read on the forward strand.
ACGGAGGAGATGCCTAATGACTTTTAATCACAAGACCATTGAAGAACTGCATGACTTGCTGGTCAAGAAAGAAATTTCTGCGGTAGAGTTAACTCAGGCAACTTTGGCAGACATCAAAGAACGGGAAGCAGCTGTGGACAGCTTTATTACTGTCAGCGAAGAGGAAGCTTTGGCTCAGGCTGCGGCTCTGGATGCTAAGGGTATTGATGCAGACAATCTTATGAGCGGAATTCCGTTGGCGGTTAAGGACAATATCTCAACCAAAGGAATCTTGACAACGGCTGCCTCCAAGATACTCTACAATTACAAGCCAATTTTTGATGCGACCAGTGTAGAGAAGCTCTACGGTAAGGACATGATTATCGTTGGGAAGACCAACATGGACGAGTTCGCCATGGGGGGATCCAGCGAAAACTCTTACTTTAAGACGACTAAGAATGCTTGGGACAGCAGCAAGGTTCCCGGTGGATCATCTGGTGGTTCAGCGACAGCTGTTGCCTCTGGTCAGGTTCGTCTGTCACTGGGTTCAGATACGGGTGGTTCCATTCGTCAGCCGGCTTCCTTTAACGGTGTAGTCGGCCTCAAGCCAACCTACGGACGGGTTTCTCGTTTCGGTCTTATTGCCTTTGGTTCGTCTTTAGACCAGATAGGGCCTTTCTCACAGACGGTTAAGGAAAATGCTCAGCTCTTGAATGTTATTTCTGGTAATGATCCCAAGGACTCTACATCATCACAAGAAGCAGTGCCTGATTTTACCAGTAAGATTGGCCAAGACATTAAGGGTATGAAGATTGCCTTGCCTAAGGAATACATGGGTGAGGGAATTGACAGCAAGGTCAAGGAAACGATTCTGGCAGCAGCGAAGCACTTGGAAAGTCTAGGAGCCATCGTTGAAGAAGTTAGTCTGCCCCACAGCAAGTATGGCGTGGCTGTTTACTATATCATTGCTTCCTCTGAGGCTAGCTCTAACCTGCAGCGTTTTGACGGTATTCGCTATGGCTACCGCGCAGAAGGCATTGAAAATCTAGAAGATGTCTATGTCAAATCTCGCAGCGAAGGCTTTGGTGAAGAAGTGAAACGCCGCATCATGCTGGGAACATTCAGCTTGTCATCTGGTTACTACGATGCTTACTTCAAGAAAGCTGGTCAAGTTCGGACCCTGATTATGCAGGATTTTGCTAAGGTTTTTGAAAAATATGATTTGATCTTAGGCCCAACTGCACCAACGGTAGCTTATGACTTGGGCAGTCAAAACCAAGACCCAGTGGCTATGTATCTGGCTGACCTTTTGACCATTCCGGTCAATCTGGCTGGCCTGCCGGGCATTTCAATCCCAGCTGGCTTTGCAGATGGTCTTCCTATCGGCTTGCAGCTGATTGGTAACCATTTCGATGAGGCGACCATCTATCAGGCAGCCGCAGCATTTGAAGCGACGACTGACTACCACAAACAGCAGCCAGTTATCTTTGGAGGTGAAAAATAATGAACTTTGAAACAGTTATCGGACTGGAAGTCCATGTTGAATTGAAGACCAATTCAAAAATTTTCTCACCGGCTCCAGCTCACTTTGGTGAAGATCCAAATGCCAACACCAATATCATCGACTGGTCCTTCCCAGGTGTGCTGCCTGTTATGAACAAGGGTGTCATTGACTATGGTATCAAGGCTGCTCTGGCCTTGAACATGGACATTCACCAGAAGATGCACTTTGACCGCAAGAATTACTTCTATCCGGACAATCCCAAAGCCTATCAAATTTCTCAGTTTGATGAGCCAATTGGCTACAATGGCTGGATTGAGATTGAGCTAGAAGATGGAACGACCAAGAAAATCCGTATCGAGCGGGCTCACTTGGAAGAAGATGCCGGAAAGAATACCCATGGTAGCGATGGCTATTCTTATGTGGACCTCAACCGCCAAGGGGTGCCGCTGATTGAGATTGTATCGGAAGCAGATATGCGCAGTCCGGAAGAAGCTTATGCTTACCTGACAGCTCTCAAGGAAATCATCCAGTACACGGGCATTTCTGATGTCAAGATGGAAGAGGGCTCCATGCGGGTAGATGCTAATATTTCCATCCGTCCTTACGGTCAGGAAGAGTTTGGTACCAAGACTGAGCTGAAAAACCTTAACTCCTTCAACTTTGTCCGCAAGGGTCTGGCATTTGAGGAAAAGCGCCAAGCTGAAATCCTACGCAGTGGTGGTCAAATCCGTCAGGAAACCCGTCGTTATGATGAAGCAACTGGCGAAACTCTGCTCATGCGGGTTAAGGAAGGTTCAGCGGACTACCGTTACTTCCCAGAGCCTGATCTGCCAATCTTTGAGATTGAAGATACTTGGATTGAGCAAGTACGCAGCAGCTTGCCAGCCTTTCCAAAAGAACGCCGTGCCAAATATGTGGGCGACTACGGTCTGTCTGACTACGATGCCAAGCAGCTGACAGCTACGAAGGCTGTGTCAGACTTCTTTGAAGCTGCTGTTGCTGCAGGTGGTGACGCTAAGGCTGTCTCTAACTGGCTCCAAGGGGAAGTGGCGCAATACCTCAATGCAGAAGGTAAGACCATCTCTGAGATTGAGCTGAAGCCTGAGAATCTGACTGAGATGATTGCTTTGATTGCAGACGGTACGATTTCCTCTAAGATTGCTAAGAAGGTCTTTGTTCATCTGGCTAAAAATGGTGGCTCTGCTAAGGAATATGTACAAAAAGCAGGCCTGATTCAAATCTCAGACCCTGCCCAGCTTCTTCCTATTATCCAAGAAGTATTTGCCAACAATGAAAAAGCTATCAATGACTATAAGGGCGGCAACAAGAATGCGGCTAAGTCCCTGATCGGTCAGCTCATGAAGGCTACCAAGGGCCAAGCCAACCCGCAAGTAGCACAAAAACTGCTCAATGAAGAGTTGGAAAAACTTTAGAAATAAGTGAAGAGGCTGGGACAGACAGCCATGACGACATAGCCGTCACCCACAGAAACACGAAAATAAAGACAAAAGCCCTCATTTAGAAGTATAATCTAAGTGAGGGCTTTGTGGTTGATAATTTCTTGAATCTCACTTTCGCGGGACAAACTAATCCACTCTACCGACGAGTACCCCAA
>NZ_JBZYCU010000025.1:0-29642 GCF_058933875.1 Streptococcus sp. STC1396
TTTTTGCATGCCCTTTTATGGCTCAAAAAGTGTTAAAAATAAGACAGTAACCTCGGAATAGCTACTGTCTTATCTCATTTTTCACTTAAAGCCTTGACAGACTTGACAAATGGTAGAAAAGAGCCCAGAAAACTAGTTTTGTTCGCTTTTTATATTTGAGGTCGGACTTTTGTCCCAGCCTCTTGTGAAAATTCAAAACATTTATTCAAAATACAAAAGTTATGATGAATAGATTGAAGTAGTCGCGTCTTGTTTAAAAAGACTGCAACTAAATGGGAAGCGCTACTTTTAAGTTATCTGATTTATTAGCTGATAGGGTAGGCTATTCTCAGTACATGTTGTTTTAATATTTATCATTAGAGGGCTTATTAGGGATGATATGCTACAAAGTTGAGTAGAACATGAGTTGGTATTCGCTAGTAGAAAAATTGAGATGTATTCAACTTCTTTTTTCATTTCACTTTCCCTATAAGAATGGTAGCTGCAATGGTCACTTGTGTGAGGTCAGTCCAGTCGATCTGGTCTTGCTCGATGTGAAAGAGGAGCGGTGTCATCGCTAAAAGAGCTGCCCGGCTTTCGGAAGTCAGGGAGTGGCTGGACTCGATATTGACCTCGGAGATAATATCGAAATGCTCTTGGAAATGCTGGATGACTTCTTGGTTAGAGTAATCCCTTTTGCTGAGTTGCGCAGCAGCTTTTTGGCGAATTTCCTGAAGATGTCGCTCAGTAGGGATGACTTTGATGAGGAGGGCATTGTCAGACATGACTCGCCGAAATTCCTGATAATTGGCTGGTGAAAAGATGTCTAAAATGATGTTCATACTGGCATCCTGCAGGGGCAGCTTGGCTAAATCTCCAACGAACCAATTGACTGCTAAACTACTGTCGCTTTTGGCTGCCAACTGGACGGAATCTTTTGAAATATCGAAAGCATAGAGCATCTTATCTGAGAAATGCTCTTGGATCTTTCTAGTGTAGTAGCCTTCGCCACATCCAACATCGAGGACAGTCTTGAGAGTTGGCTCTTCCTTTAATATCTGGAGGAGGCTGTCGGAGATTTGCTGGTAAAATCCAGCTTCTAAAATCAACTGCCGATTCTGAAAGCTTGTCTTATCGTAGTCTTTAGATTGTTTGACTTGGGGTGCCAGATTGACATAGCCAAACTTGGCCAAGTCATAAGAATGCCGATGGTGACATTTGAGGCTGTTTTCCATCAGTTGCAGTTCTTCCTTGCAGATGGGGCAGATAAAGGCAGTAGCAGTAGCAAATCGAGCGAGTTTTGGTTTCAAGTTTGTATTCATAGTTTTAAGTCTAGCAAAAAAAGGACTGGATGGCAAATGCCTCCAGTCTGTTTTATTAGTATGTAAGGACGAAGTATTTCTTCTTACCACGGCGGATAACAGTTAACTCATTTTCGAGTTTATCTACATCGCTCAAGACGTAGTCAAGGTCTTGGATGCGGTCGCCGTTGACATAGATAGCGCCATTTTGGACGTCTTCACGGGCTTGGCGTTTTGAGTTGACCACACCAGAAGATACGAGGATTTCCACGATGTTAAGGTTCTCGTCAGCTTGGACTTGGTAGTTTGGTACGCCACGAAGTCCTTGTTTGAGTTCCTTGACTGATAGGTTTTTGATGTTTCCGGCAAAGAGCTGCTCGGTGATATTGAGGGCTTCCTTGTAAGCATCTTCTCCATGAACTAAGGTCACGACTTCTCGAGCGAGGATCTTCTGAGCCAAGCGTTCATGCGGTGCCGCTTCGAACTGCTGGCGGATTTCTTCGATCTCATCCAGTGACAGGAAGGTAAAGATTTTCAGGAAACGAACAGCATCTGCATCCATGACATTCATCCAGAATTGGTACATTTCGTATGGAGAAGTCTTGTCGGCATTAAGCCAGACAGCGTTGCCTTCGGATTTACCGAATTTTTTACCAGTCGCATCGGTGATGAGCGGAACGGTGATGACGTGGCCTGTCTTGTCCGCTTTGCGGCGCATAAGCTCAGTGCCGGCGGTCATATTGCCCCATTGGTCAGAGCCGCCGATTTGCAGGGTTACATTGTAATCTTGGTTAAGGACAAAGAAGTCGTAACCTTGCATAATTTGGTAAGCAAATTCAGTATAAGAAATTCCTGTTTCAATCCGTTTTTTCACAGATTCCTTGCTCATCATGTAGTTGACAGTGAAGTATTTGCCGACATCGCGCAAGAAATCAATAAAGCTAATGGAGCCAAACCAGTCGTAGTTATTAACCATCACAGCCTTATTTTCGCCGTTTTCAAAATCAAGAAAACGTGACAGTTGCCCTTGGATAGACTTGACCCAGCCATCAACGGTTTCCTTGGTTTGCAAGCTACGCTCTGCATCTTTAAAGGATGGATCGCCAATTAAACCAGTTGCACCGCCGACAAGGGCGTAAGGCTTATGGCCGGCTAACTGTAAGCGACGGCTGGTCAAAATAGCCACCAAGTGACCTAAGTGAAGACTGTCTGCTGTTGGATCGTATCCAGTATAATAAGAGACTTGCCCTTCTTCTAAGGCTTTACGCAAAGCTTCTTCATCAGTCGTTTGAAAAATCAAACCACGTTCTTGCAGCTCATCAAAAATGTGCATATCTGTCTCTCCTTTTCTAAAATAGCAAAGATTTTTCCCTTGCTCAATTATTTTTTTGTTTTATCCCTCTATTTTATCACAAACCCGATAAATAGCAATGACTAGTCAAAAAATAATTGGTCTAAAAGCGCTAGAATCAGCTATTTCTTGATATAAACTGCTAATGTTTGTTATAATAGTCAAGAAGGAGAATCTATGTTGAAACAAGTAATGGAAAAATTAACACTGTTTTGGAAGCAGTTCAAACAATTTTTAAGAAAAACATATTTTGCAGAAACAAATGAGAAGGAACGCTGGGGCTTGGAGGATATAGCTGCTCTTATTTTGCGAACTCTCAAATTGTTGGTGAATGTGGCTTTCGTCTTTATTCTTTTTGGGATGGTTTTAGGAGCAGGAATCGGGGTCGGCTATGGAGCCAGTCTCTTTAGCAAAACAGAAGTTCCTAATAAGGAAGAACTTCTCCAGCAAGTTTATAATATTTCTGGCATTTCGAAACTGACCTATTCAGACGGTAGTTTGATTTCAGAGATAGATAATGATTTGCTGCGGATTCCAGTTGAAAGTGGAGCGATTTCAGATAATGTCAAGAAAGCCGTGATTGCGACGGAAGACGAAAATTTTGAAAGCCATAATGGCGTTGTTCCCAAGGCGGTGCTTCGGGCGACATTGGGTTCGGTTGTAGGCGTTGGCTCGTCTAGTGGTGGTTCTACGCTCACGCAGCAGCTGATTAAGCAGCAAGTCGTTGGTGATGCTCCGACTTTTAAACGAAAAGCAGCAGAAATTGTGGATGCTCTGGCTTTGGAACGCTATATGACCAAAGATGAAATTTTGACGACCTATTTGAACGTTTCGCCTTTTGGACGGAATAATAAAGGCCAGAATATTGCAGGAATCGAAGAAGCGGCCCAAGGGATTTTTGGTGTTTCGGCCAAAGATTTAACTGTTCCGCAGGCAGCCTTTATTGCAGGTTTGCCACAAAGTCCGATTGTTTATTCGCCTTATGCAGCTGATGGCAGCTTAAAAACTCCAGAGGACATGTCTCTTGGTTTAACGCGGGCTAAAAATGTTTTATACAATATGTACAGAACAGGGAAATTGAGCGAAGCGGAATATCAAGAATACCTCAATTATGATTTGACGAAGGATTTCAAACCCTCAGAAAGCGCGGAGAAATCTTCTCATGATTATCTATATTTCACTGCTTTTGAGGAAGCTCAAAAGGCCATGTATGATTATTTGATTCAACGAGACAATGTTTCGCAGCAAGAGCTGAAAAATAATGCTACCGTTAAATCCTATCGCGAACTTGCAGCTAAAGAGCTGAGAGAGGGTGGCTATACCGTCACAACAACCATCAATAAGAGAATCTATGAAGCTATGCAAAATGCAGTAGCCAATTATGGTGGCGTCTTGGATGACGGAACTGGTACAGTTGAAGTGGGAAATGTCCTCATGGACAATAAAACCGGTGCTGTGATTGGCTTTGTGGGAGGCAGAGATTATGCTTCCAATCAGAACAATCATGCCTTTGATACGGAGCGGTCACCGGGTTCAACTATTAAGCCGATTCTGGCTTATGGGATTGCTATTGACCAAGGTCTGATGGGCAGTGCCAGTGTCCTGTCCAACTATCCGACGAATTTCTCTAGCGGAGAGCCGATTATGCACGTGGATAGCCGTGGGACAGCTATGATGAATCTCCAAGAAGCTCTCAATACTTCATGGAATATCCCAGCTTATTGGACTTACCGCGCACTGCGTGAGAAGGGAGTCAACGTTCGTGGCTATATGGAAAAAATGGGCTACTACATTGATGACTACAGTATTGAGAGTCTGCCGATGGGTGGGGGAATTGAAGTTTCTGTTGCCCAGCATACCAATGGCTTCCAGACTTTGGCCAACAACGGAACCTATCAAGAGAAGTATATGGTAGAGAAAATCACGGATAAAGATGGCAAAGTAGTTTATGAGCATAAGGCAAATCCTGTTCAGGTTTATTCACCTGCAGCTGCAACTATTATGCAAGACTTGATGCGCGGTGTTCTCAATTCTGGCGCGACCACTACCTTTAAATCACGAATCAGTCAAGTCAATGGAACACTGGCGGGAGCAGACTGGATTGGCAAGACAGGAACAACCAACAGCAACGGTGACATGTGGCTCATGCTGTCAACTCCGAAAATGACACTAGGCGGCTGGATTGGTCACGATGATAACACATCAATGGCCGCCTTAACGGGTTATAATAACAATGCGGCTTATATGGCCTATATGGTTAACGCCATCTATGAAGCGGATCCAAATGCCTGGGGAGTTGGAGACCGATTTAATCTTGATTCTAGTGTGATTCACTCATCTGTTTTAAAAGCTACTGGCGAAAGACCGGGTACGGTTACGGTGAATGGACGCTCCATCACCCTAAGCGGTCCGACTGTTACAAGTTATTGGGCTAAAAATGGTGCTCCAACGACAAGCTATCGCTTTGGTATCGGAGCAACAGACTCCGACTATCAAAAAGCATGGTCCGCTATTTTGGGAGGTAGTACGTGGAATACTAATCGTAACAGCCGGTGAGAGGCCGTCCAATATTAGAAGTAAAAGCTAGGGAATACTAGATGTCAGGGAAAATTTCTTCGGATACTATCGCGGCAAGTTCCGCAATTAGTGAATTAGTAGGAGTGGATGCTTCAGCCTTTAGGAATAATCAAGTTGAATTTGCTTATACAAGCGATATTGCTGGGATGGAAGCTGGCCGTCAAGCCTGCAATCAAATGCTGCGGGCTGTCAGTGACTTCAGCTCGGCTGTTCTGACTCAGGCCAATAAATTTCCAGAAATTGCTGCAAAAATTGAGAAACGCGATATAGAGGAAGCCAAGCGTTGGGAGAGTTGAGATGAAGGCAGATAAAAGCGAAAAAGAACGGCAAGAACTCTATGATAAAATTTTAAAGGTAGAGCAAAAAGAAGATGAATTTTTAGATCTAAAAAAGAAATTTGAAAATTCAATTGAAGCATTCGCTGCGGATTTTCAGGGATTGAATGATCGTTTGAATATCTCGCTTGAGAGTCAGACGAATGGAGAAGTGTCGACTCTTAGCCGAATATTTGAAGAAAACCAATATTTAAGTCAAAAGATGAGGCTTTATGTGAATACACAGCTGGAGGACTTGTCTCAATTAAGTCGCCGAATGAGAAAAAATCTGGAAGAAGAGCGAGAAGAACTTATTGCAGAAAGGAACAGTCTGCCATGGGAGTAAGATACAGTGCATCTGATTCGGCCCAGCTTATCCAAGCGATGACCAGCAACCTGCAGGTAGCTAATCAGGTGACCGATCGTCTATCTAGTGGATGTGATCATCTGATTGCTTCTTTGGATTCGGGTGAGCTGCAGGGAGCGGCTTATACAGCGGGAAAAGGATTATTTACCGATATTATCATCCCTTGCATTAAGAAGCTACAAGCAGCTATTGATGATATTCAAGGGGAGCTGAATTCTTATAAATATGCTGATTCCACAGTAGCTGAATATGGAACGTTGGATTTAGATTTACTAAAAGAAGAGCTGAAAACGAGGCAAGAACAGCTAGCGAAGGTAGAAGAGCAGATAGCAGCAAATAGAGATTTTATGTTTAAATTTGGAGCTTTTGTATCTTTAATGGGAAAGTTTTCGGAACAAAACGCTCTCAGAGAACTTGAAAATCAGTTAAATATTAGTATTTGGGAAATTCAAGAAAAAATTGACAAACTAGAATGGTTTGTGGCAGATGTTTCAAAATACTTTACAGACAGTCTAGAAATTTTGAGACTAGCTATTCAAGGAGCAGTGTCATTGAGCCAAATCACAATTGATGCAGAAGGAAACTACTATACAAATGGTGCGGACATGTCTTGGGTTTCAAAACTGAAAAATGAAGAGATTCGTACTTATGGAAGAGGAGTAGATCCTAAGATTTCTTTGATTAATCAGAGTATCAGAGAATTGATGCTGCCTGATGAAGCAGTGGCTTACTATCGTAAACAATTGCTGGACTACTTAGAGGGGAAACCTTCTAGCGACTGGTCAATCTTGATTCAAGAATTCAATCAATCTTTACGCTTTGACCATGAGGGGAATATTCTGACTTTTATACCTACCAAAGTAAGTGATGTTCCAGTCGTTGGTGAAGTGTGGTTTGTTCTAAAAAATGGTCATTTCGATAAAGACTACACTCAGCGTTTTAATGATGAGCGAGGTGGGCAATTTTGGGAAAGTATCCGAGAAAATGCGGCAGAGTTCTTAGCGGGCGTAGGCAGTATTGCCCTTGGTGCTATGATTGATACAATAAGCTTAGGAGGGGGCGCAGCAGGCTTAGTACTTTCTATACCAAGTTTTGGGACTTTAACTATTCCCATAGAAACAGCGGCAGCGGCTGGTTTTGCGACAGGAACAACGATAATTGCTGGTGGGACTATAGCTGTTAATGATGCTATTATCAAGACTTGGACAGCTAATGCTAGTTTGAATGTCAGCTTTGCCCAGAGTTATGACAGATGGCAGGCAACTAAACCGACGAGTAAGACTTTTGGTACTATTGAAGGTAAAGTCGGAGGGAGGAAAGGAAATATTCGTGTGGATGCAGAACCCCATAGTGGAAAAGTTCAGATTCAGTCAGGAGGAGGGAAATCAGGTTATAGAGTTAATGCCCATAGGGGAATGGATGAAATTGTCGATGCAGCAAGTGCTAGAGAATGGATTGATGATATTTCAGAATTGAATAAATTATCAAATTATGAAAAAAATCAATTAGTCAAATATATTTTAAAAGCTGTTAAGTGGTTAAAATCATAGGAGGGAAAATGAAAGTTTACATCAAAGGCGATTACACCAAAGAAATTCCGTTTGATTATTTAGAACTAGCGAAAAGAATGTGGTTTGAGGAAAAAGATGGAATAGATCCAGATTTGTCGTATGCAGGGTATCTAGATTTACCAATTGAGAAACTTTCTATTCACTTAGAATTAGACAAGAAAACTCATGATGATAGGTGGAAAAGTATTCAGATTAAGAAAGGGATAAAATATGATTTTTTATCCCATAAGTCAGAATATATACAGTTAGACTATGAAGATGCTATCATGTCGGATTTTCGTGAGAAAGGTGAATGTTTAAGAATTGCTTCTAAGCACCTTGACCTTCTAACTGTTGATAAACGTGCTTTCTATATTATGGCTATTGAGATTGCGACTGCCATTGATGGTCAGATTAGCGAAGATGATAAAGAGAGCTGGTTAAGTGTGGAGGAATTTAAAAACCGGCATGAGGATATCCTTTCGATGAGTTATGAACAGGCTAATGAGCTGAGTCTTGAAGAAATTCCATTTATGGACGATGTGAGAGACCCAGTTTGGGAAGAAGATGACCGCAGGAATGAAGAATACATCAAAATCCATGGTGAACGTGTTTATGACGATGAGGAAGACGAGTGAGAATTTATATAAAAGGCGATTACACCAAAGAAATTCTGTTTGATTACTTAGAACTAGCGAAGAAAATGTGGTTTGATACTAAAGATGGTAAGACAGTAGATTTTTCTTATTTTGGAAATACTCTCCCATTTAAAACAGACCCAACTATTCACTTAAAATTGAATAAGTGGATGCATGATAATAGATGGAATAATGTTCGGTTGAAAGAAGGGATTACCAACGAATTTGGAAGTCATGTATATGAAAATCTTGAATTAGATTTTGAAGATAATCCAGCAACAGACTATCGAGAAAAAGGAGACTGTCTACGTTTAGCTTCTACCCACCTTGAACTTCTCACTGTTGATAAACGTGCTATGTATATTATGGCCATTGAAATCACAACAGCAATTGATGGTCAGATTAGCGAAGATGATAAAAAGAGCTGGTTAAGTGTGGAGGAATTTAAAAATAGGCATGAAGACATCCTTTCGATGAGTTATGAACAGGCTAATGAGCTTAGTCTTAAGGAAATTTCTACTATGGATGATGTTCGAGACCCAGTTTGGGAAGAAGATGACCGCAGAAATGAGGAATACATCAAAATCTATGATGAACGAGTTTATGATGACGAGGAAGACGAGTGAGAATTTATATCAAAGGCGACTATACTAAAGAAATTCCATTTGATTATTTAGAACTAGCGAAGAAAATGTGGTTTGAAAGTTATCAAGGAGAAGGCATCCCTCTCTCCTATTCTGGTTTTCTTCAAATCAGAGATAGGAATGATATAGCAATTCATCTAAAACTAGATAAACAGGATTATGATGAACGTTGGTTGCATGTTCCGATACAAGAAGGGATAAAATATCGCTTTTTTTCACAAATTGATGAAGAACTAAATTTAGATTATGAAGATGCTTATGTAACAGATTTTCGAGAAAATGGAGACTGTTTGCGTCTTGCTTCTACTCATCTTGAACTGCTCACTCTTGATAAAAGAGCTTTCTATATCATGGCAATTGAGATTGCTACAATCTTTAACGGACAAATTAGCGAAGATGACAAGAAAACATGGTTAACAATCGAGGAATTCAAGAAAAAACACGAAGATATCTTATCTCTAACCTTTGAGGAAGCAAATGAGCTGAGTTTGGAAGAAATTCAAACGATTGACGCTATTGACGATCCCATCTGGGAAGAATTGGATAGGAAGCGCGAGGAGTATATCAAAATACATGGTGAACGTGTTTATGACGATGGAGACAAAGTGGATGAGAAAGACTCTACATAAACACGATTCTGTTTCAAGACTAAAGATGAAAATTCTCTACAAACCAAGTCAAACTACTTGAATTTTTACATAATTATGGTATAATGATATTAATAATTTGTCGTGTGCTTTATTTGAAATATTGTCCAATTAAAGCCTACAGCAGTTAAATCAAACTTTAAATAAGTCAGATTTAGCTGCTCTTTTTGTGTCTATTTTTAGGAAAATAAATTGAGTAATGTAAATTTAAAGATTCTGAAAATTATGCAGAAAGGACTAATTGCAGCTGTCTTGGTGTACATCAAACGGCAAAACAAAAGGGTGCTACCCTTAACCACAATTAATGAGTGAACTTGAGAGTATTCAAAAGAAAGATAAACTATTTTCATTTACCTAAAAAATGCTTATTAGCTACTTTCTCAAACTCTTAATTTTCTCATCATCTTTACAAAAAGGAGTTAGAAACTTGGCAGGACATGAAGTTCGATACGGGAAACACCGTACCCGTCGTAGTTTTTCGCGAATCAAGGAAGTTCTTGATTTGCCAAATTTGATTGAAATCCAAACGGATTCATTCCAAGATTTTTTGAATCATGGTTTGAAGGAAGTATTTGAAGATGTGCTTCCTATTTCAAACTTTACCGATACCATGGAATTGGAATTTGTCGGCTATGAAATCCGTGAGCCTAAGTACACGCTGGAAGAAGCCCGCATCCACGATGCCAGCTATTCAGCACCTATCTTTGTGACCTTCCGCCTGATTAACAAGGAAACTGGTGAAATCAAGACTCAGGAAGTCTTCTTTGGTGACTTCCCGATCATGACTGAAATGGGAACCTTCATCATCAACGGTGGTGAACGGATTATCGTATCCCAGCTGGTGCGTTCGCCAGGTGTTTACTTTAATGATAAAGTAGACAAAAACGGGAAAGTTGGCTATGGTTCAACCGTTATTCCTAACCGCGGAGCTTGGTTAGAGCTGGAAACAGACTCAAAAGACATCGCCTATACTCGTATTGACAGGACACGGAAAATTCCATTTACTACTTTGGTTCGTGCGCTTGGTTTCTCAGGTGATGATGAGATCTTGGACATCTTTGGTGACAGCGACTTGGTGCGCAATACCATCGAAAAAGATATCCACAAGAATCCAATGGACTCTCGTACGGACGAAGCTCTGAAAGAAATCTATGAGCGCCTGCGTCCAGGTGAGCCTAAGACGGCTGAAAGTTCACGTTCTCTCCTTGTGGCTCGTTTCTTTGATCCACATCGTTATGACTTGGCAGCAGTTGGTCGTTATAAGATTAACAAAAAACTCAATATCAAGAACCGCCTGCTCAATCAAACATTGGCAGAGCATCTGATAGATGCTGAAACAGGGGAAATCCTTGTCGAAGCTGGTACAGTTATGACTCGCAGTGTGATCGACAGCATTGCAGAGCAGCTAGACAACGGCTTGAACAAAATCACTTACATTCCAAATGATTCAGCCGTTCTTCTTGAGCCAGTTGAATTGCAGAAGTTTAAAGTTGTGGCTCCGACTGATCCAGATCGCGTTGTCACTATTATTGGTAACGCGAATCCGTCTGACAAGGTGCGTATTGTAACTCCAGCTGACATCTTGGCTGAAATGAGCTATTTCCTTAACTTGGCTGAAGGTATCGGTCGTGTAGATGATATTGACCACTTGGGTAACCGTCGTATTCGTGCGGTTGGTGAGCTTTTGGCTAACCAAGTTCGTCTGGGACTTTCTCGGATGGAGCGTAATGTCCGCGAACGGATGAGTGTTCAAGACAATGAAGTACTGACTCCACAGCAAATCATTAACATCCGTCCAGTAACTGCAGCTATTAAAGAATTCTTTGGTTCTTCACAGTTGTCTCAGTTCATGGACCAACACAATCCGCTATCTGAGCTCTCTCACAAGCGTCGTCTGTCTGCCTTGGGACCTGGTGGTTTGACACGTGACCGCGCTGGATATGAAGTGCGGGACGTGCACTATACTCACTACGGTCGTATGTGTCCGATTGAAACGCCTGAAGGACCAAACATCGGTTTGATCAATAACTTGTCTTCTTATGGACACCTTAACAAATATGGCTTTATTCAAACGCCTTACCGTAAGGTAGACCGTGAAGCTGGTGTGGTAACTAACGAAATCGTTTGGCTGACAGCTGATGAGGAAGATGAATTTATCGTAGCGCAGGCCAACTCTAAACTTAATGAAGAAGGTGGCTTTGCAGAGCCTATCGTTATGGGACGGCATCAAGGTAATAACCAAGAATTCCCATCAGACCAAGTAGACTACATGGATGTATCGCCTAAGCAGGTAGTTGCCGTAGCGACAGCATGTATTCCTTTCTTGGAAAATGACGACTCCAACCGTGCCCTCATGGGTGCCAACATGCAACGTCAGGCTGTGCCTTTGATTGATCCAAAAGCGCCTTATGTTGGTACTGGTATGGAATACCAAGCTGCCCACGACTCTGGTGCAGCAGTTATTGCCCAGCATGATGGTAAGGTTACCTATGCGGATGCCGACAAGGTTGAAGTCCGCCGTGAAGATGGTTCTCTTGATGTTTACCAAATTCAAAAATTCCGCCGTTCTAACTCAGGAACTGCTTACAACCAACGTACCCTTGTAAAAGTTGGCGATGTCGTTGAAAAAGGTGACTTTATCGCTGACGGACCTTCTATGGAAAAAGGAGAAATGGCGTTGGGACAAAACCCAATCGTTGCCTACATGACATGGGAAGGTTACAACTTCGAGGATGCGGTTATCATGAGTGAGCGTCTGGTGAAAGACGATGTCTACACCTCTGTTCACTTGGAAGAATACGAATCAGAAACACGCGACACCAAGCTTGGCCCTGAAGAAATTACCCGTGAAATTCCAAACGTAGGGGAAGATGCCCTGCGCAACCTAGATGAAATGGGGATTATCCGCATCGGGGCGGAAGTCAAAGAAGGCGACATCCTAGTCGGGAAAGTCACTCCAAAGGGTGAAAAAGACCTTTCTGCTGAAGAGCGTCTCTTGCACGCTATCTTCGGAGACAAGTCTCGTGAAGTTCGTGATACCTCTCTGCGCGTGCCTCACGGTGCTGATGGTGTCGTTCGTGACGTGAAGATCTTTACCCGTGCTAATGGTGATGAGCTGCAATCCGGCGTAAATATGCTGGTTCGCGTCTACATCGCTCAGAAACGTAAAATCAAGGTCGGAGATAAGATGGCCGGTCGTCACGGAAACAAAGGGGTTGTATCCCGTATCGTTCCTGTGGAAGACATGCCTTACTTGCCAGACGGAACACCAGTTGATATCATGTTGAACCCACTCGGGGTACCATCACGTATGAATATCGGTCAGGTTATGGAGCTCCACCTTGGTATGGCAGCTCGTAACTTGGGCATCCATATTGCAACACCAGTCTTTGATGGAGCTAGCGCAGAAGACCTCTGGGATACAGTCCGCGAAGCTGGTATGGACAGCGATGCCAAGACGATTCTTTATGACGGACGTACCGGTGAGCCATTTGACAACCGTGTATCTGTCGGTGTCATGTACATGATCAAGCTCCACCACATGGTAGATGACAAACTCCATGCCCGCTCAGTAGGTCCTTACTCAATGGTTACCCAACAGCCGCTCGGAGGTAAAGCTCAGTTTGGTGGACAACGTTTTGGTGAGATGGAAGTTTGGGCCTTGGAAGCTTACGGTGCTTCTAACGTTCTGCAAGAAATCCTGACTTACAAGTCAGATGATGTCAACGGACGTTTGAAGGCTTATGAAGCTATTACCAAAGGAAAACCAATTCCAAAACCAGGTGTGCCAGAATCCTTCCGCGTTCTTGTCAAAGAATTGCAATCTCTTGGTTTGGATATGCGCGTTCTTGATGAAGATGACAATGAAGTAGAATTGCGTGACCTAGACGAAGGTGAAGATGATGATGTGATTCACGTTGACGATCTTGAAAAAGCGCGTGAAAAAGCAGCTCAAGAAGCGAAAGCAGCTTTTGAGGCTGAAGGAAAAGAATAAGAATTCACACTGATTAGAAAATGAAGAAAGGTAAGAAATAGTGGTTGATGTAAATCGTTTTAAAAGTATGCAAATCACCCTAGCTTCTCCCAATAAGGTCCGTTCATGGTCTTATGGGGAAGTGAAGAAACCTGAAACAATCAATTACCGAACCCTGAAACCAGAACGCGAAGGCCTTTTTGATGAAGTGATCTTCGGTCCAACCAAGGACTGGGAATGTGCCTGTGGTAAGTACAAACGGATTCGTTACAAAGGAATCGTCTGTGACCGCTGTGGTGTTGAAGTAACCCGCGCCAAGGTTCGCCGTGAGCGTATGGGTCATATCGAGTTGAAGGCACCTGTTTCACATATTTGGTACTTTAAAGGAATTCCAAGCCGCATGGGGCTCACTCTAGATATGAGCCCTCGTGCCCTGGAAGAAGTCATTTATTTTGCGGCTTATGTGGTGATTGATCCTAAGGATACACCGCTAGAGCACAAGTCAATCATGACGGAACGTGAGTACCGTGAACGTTTACGCGAGTACGGTGCAGGCTCATTTGTAGCCAAAATGGGAGCAGAAGCTATTCAAGACCTCTTGAAACAAGTGGACTTGGAAGCTGAAATTGCTGTCCTCAAAGAAGAATTGAAAATTGCTTCAGGCCAAAAACGGGTCAAGGCTGTTCGTCGTTTGGATGTCTTGGATGCTTTCTACAAGTCTGGCAATAAGCCAGAATGGATGGTTCTTAACATCCTGCCAGTTATTCCGCCAGATTTGCGCCCAATGGTTCAGCTGGATGGTGGTCGTTTTGCGGCTTCTGACCTCAATGATCTCTATCGTCGGGTTATCAACCGGAACAACCGTTTGGCTCGCTTGCTTGAGTTGAACGCACCTGGCATCATCGTTCAAAATGAGAAGCGGATGCTTCAAGAAGCGGTTGATGCTTTGATTGATAACGGTCGCCGTGGCCGTCCAATTACTGGACCAGGCAGTCGTCCACTCAAGTCTCTGAGCCACATGCTCAAAGGGAAACAAGGTCGTTTCCGTCAAAACTTGCTGGGTAAACGGGTTGACTTCTCAGGTCGTTCCGTTATCGCCGTTGGTCCAACTCTTAAGATGTACCAATGTGGTGTGCCACGTGAAATGGCGATTGAGCTCTTCAAGCCGTTTGTGATGCGTGAAATCGTTGCCCGTGACATCGTGCAGAACGTAAAAGCTGCCAAACGCTTGGTAGAGCGTGGAGATGAGCGTATCTGGGATATTCTGGAAGAAGTAATTAAGGAACACCCAGTGCTTCTGAACCGCGCACCGACTCTTCACCGCTTGGGAATCCAGGCCTTTGAGCCAGTTCTGATTGACGGTAAAGCTTTGCGTTTGCACCCACTGGTCTGTGAAGCCTACAATGCCGACTTTGACGGTGACCAAATGGCCATCCACGTACCATTGTCTGAAGAAGCGCAGGCTGAAGCTCGTATCCTTATGCTGGCTGCTGAGCATATCTTGAATCCGAAAGACGGAAAGCCAGTTGTAACACCATCTCAGGATATGGTCTTGGGGAACTACTACCTGACCATGGAAGAAGCTGGCCGCGAAGGCGAAGGTATGATTTTCAAGGATATGGATGAGGCGGTTATGGCCCTCCGTAATGGCTATGTTCACCTGCATACCCGTGTTGGTATTGCAACGGACAGTCTGAATAAGCCTTGGACAGAAGACCAAAAGCATAAGATTCTCATGACAACGGTAGGTAAGATTCTCTTTAACGACATCATGCCGCAAGAACTGCCTTATCTGCAAGAACCAACTAATGCTAACTTGACAGAAGGCGTACCAGCTAAATATTTCTTGGAGCCAGGTAAAGACATCAAATCTGCTATTGAAGCTCTAGAGCTAAATATTCCGTTCAAGAAGAAAAATCTAGGAAACATCATCGCTGAAATCTTCAAACGCTTCCGCACGACGGAAACATCTGCTCTGTTGGACCGCTTGAAAGACCTAGGTTACCACCATTCTACTCTGGCTGGTTTGACAGTGGGTATCGCTGATATCCCAGTTGTTGAAGACAAGGCTGAGATTATTGAAGAATCCCACAAGCGCGTGGACCAAATTACTAAGCAATTCCGTCGCGGTATGATTACTGATGACGAACGCTACAATGCAGTTACTGCTGAGTGGCGGGCAGCTCGTGAGAAATTGGAAAAACGTTTGGTTGCCAATCAGGATCCGAAGAACCCTATCGTTATGATGATGGACTCTGGAGCTCGGGGTAACATCTCTAACTTCTCCCAGTTGGCCGGTATGCGTGGTCTGATGGCTGCGCCAAATGGACGTATCATGGAGTTGCCAATCTTGTCTAACTTCCGTGAAGGTCTGTCCGTTCTGGAAATGTTCTTCTCAACCCACGGTGCTCGTAAGGGTATGACCGATACGGCCCTTAAGACAGCCGACTCAGGTTACCTGACTCGTCGTTTGGTTGACGTGGCCCAAGATGTGATTATCCGTGAGGACGACTGTGGCACAGACCGTGGTTTGCTCATCACTTCTATCACAGAAGGCAAGGAAATGATCGAATCTCTGGAAGAGCGTCTCAATGGTCGTTACACTAAGAAAACAGTTAAACATCCAGAAACTGGTGCTATCATTATTGGTCCAAATGAATTGATCACAGAAGATAAGGCACGTGAAATCGTTAATGCTGGTGTTGAAGAAGTGACCATCCGCTCCGTCTTTACATGTAACACCCGCCACGGTGTCTGCCGTCACTGTTACGGTATCAACTTGGCAACTGGTGATGCAGTTGAAGTCGGTGAAGCAGTCGGAACCATCGCTGCCCAGTCTATCGGGGAGCCTGGTACACAGCTGACTATGCGTACCTTCCACACGGGTGGTGTTGCCTCTAATACCGATATCACTCAAGGTCTTCCTCGTGTCCAAGAAATTTTTGAAGCCCGCAATCCGAAAGGGGAAGCGGTCATCACAGAAGTCAAGGGTGAAGTTACTGCTATCGAAGAAGATGCTTCAACTCGTACCAAGAAGGTATTTGTCAAAGGTGCAACTGGTGAAGGTGAATATGTGGTGCCATTTACAGCTCGCATGAAGGTTGAAGTGGGCGACCAAGTCTCTCGCGGTGCTGCCTTGACTGAAGGTTCTATCCAGCCGAAGCACTTGCTGGCTGTCCGCGATGTCTTGTCTGTTGAAACCTATCTGCTTGCTGAGGTACAAAAGGTTTACCGTAGCCAAGGGGTAGAAATCGGTGACAAACACATCGAAGTAATGGTTCGCCAGATGATCCGCAAGGTGCGCGTCATGGATCCAGGAGATACCGATCTTCTTATGGGAACTCTCATGGATATTACAGACTTTACAGATGCTAACCGTGATGTGGTTATCTCAGGCGGTGTGCCTGCGACAGCCCGTCCAGTTCTCATGGGAATCACTAAAGCTTCCCTTGAGACAAACAGCTTCCTGTCTGCGGCTTCCTTCCAGGAAACAACTCGTGTCCTGACAGATGCTGCTATCCGTGGTAAGAAAGACCATCTGCTCGGACTCAAAGAAAATGTTATCATCGGTAAGATTATTCCAGCTGGTACCGGTATGGCTCGATACCGTAACTTGGAACCACAAGCAATCAATGAAGTTGAAATCATTGATGAAGTTGTGGAAACAGCTGAGACTGAAGAAGTTGAAACAACTGTAGAATCATAATGTAGCTCTTTGTCAACTGTCATAGGTTGCTGTCAGCTAAGAATTGGAGAGGATCAGTTTGGTCTTCTCCTTTTTTACTCTGAAAGAGACCAGCAGGCTATGTCTTGAAGTCTTTATGAACACCTGCTCCTGCAGTGATATCTGTGCTTTTTGTACAAAAATAAAACTTTGTCCAAGCTGTAAGCAAAATAGTTTCATTATCAAAGGATTTTATATATAATATACGGTACAAAGAGAGGATGCGTATGTACTGTGTAATAGAAATGTTTGGGGATTGTGAGCCTTGGTGGTTTTTGGAAGGCTGGGAAAGCGATATTATCGAGAAAAGGCAGTTCGCAGACTATTATGATGCTTTGAAATATTATAAATCCCGCTGGGAGGAGATGGTGGCGTGCTCACCATTTTATAGAAGTCGCAGTGATTTAATGACTATTTTTTGGGATCCAAAGGAGAAAAGATGGTGTGAAGAATGCAATGAAGATATTCAGCAATATCATTCCCTCTTTTTACTGGAAAATGAGTGTCGGATTTCTAAGGATAAATTCCGTCCAGGTTATATTAAGCAAAATGGGACAGAAAACCATCGGGCCTGCCCTGTGAGGATTAAAACAATTCAAAAATAGAATAAAATATGAAGGTTGGGATTTTTCTCAGCCTTTTCTTTTTTCTTTTGCGAATAATAAGGTAAGGAGGACTTATGGTTCAAGAAATTGCAAAGGAAATGATTCAGTCGGCTAGGCAGGAAGCGGCCCAAGATCTTTATCTGATTCCCAAGAGCTCTTGCTATGAGCTCTATATGCGAGTGGGTGATGAGCGGCGTTTCATTCAAACCTATGATTTTGATTTATTATCATCGGTCATCAGCCACTTTAAGTTTGTATCAGGCATGAATGTAGGGGAGAAGAGGCGCAGTCAGCTAGGTTCCTGCGATTATGATTGTGGAGATGTTACAGTTTCGCTTCGTCTGTCGACTGTCGGGGATTATCGTGGCTATGAGAGTCTGGTGATTCGGCTCCTGCACGATGAGGAGCGTGAGCTGAGTTTTTGGTTTGACAATCTGCCTGCTCTTCGTGAAAAAGTACATTCTCGTGGCCTTTATCTGTTTTCAGGACCAGTTGGTAGTGGAAAGACGACTCTGATGCACCAGCTGGCTCAGATGAAATTTGGGCAACAACAGGTCATGTCTATCGAAGACCCTGTGGAAATCAAGCAGGAAAACATGCTCCAGCTTCAGCTGAATGAAACGATTGGGATGACCTACGATAGCCTCATCAAGCTGTCTCTGCGTCACAGGCCGGACCTCTTGATTATCGGTGAAATCCGCGATCAAGAAACGGCTCGTGCGGTGGTAAGGGCTAGTTTGACAGGGGCAACGGTCTTTTCAACTATCCATGCTAAGAGCATTCGCGGAGTGTATGAGCGCCTGCTGGAGCTGGGTGTCAGTGAGGATGAGCTGCGCATGGTGTTACAGGGCGTCTGTTACCAGCGCTTAATCGGGGGAGGAGGTGTGATCGACTTTGTCAACCAAGACTATCAAAAGCACGAAGCCAATCTCTGGAACCAGCAGATTGACCAGCTTTTTGCAGATGGACATATCACAGCTGATCAAAGGCAGGCAGAAAAAATTATCTACGCCTAAGCAAAAGAAGATTATCGAGCTGTTTCGCAATCTCTTTACCAGCGGTTTTCATCTGGCGGAAATTGTCGATTTTCTACGGCGGAGTGCCCTTTTAGAAGAGGCCTATGTTGCGGAAATGCGTTCGGGTTTGGCTGCTGGCCAGTCGTTTTCGCAGATGATGAAGCGTTTGGGCTTTTCAGATAATGTGGTCACCCAGCTATCTTTGTCAGAGCTGCATGGAAATCTAAATCTTAGTTTGGGTAAAATCGAGGATTATCTGGAAAATCTATCCAAGGTCCGTAAGAAATTGATTGAGGTGGGGACTTATCCCTTGATGCTGCTTGGGTTTCTAGTGCTGATTATGCTAGGCTTGCGTAACTACCTTCTGCCTCAGCTGGATAGTCAAAATATGGCTACTCAGTTCATTCACCATCTACCGCAGATCTTTCTGGGAAATGTTTTGGCGTTTTGCTTGGTGATTTGCGGTGGCTGGTTCTATTATCGCAAGAGCTCTAAGATGAGATTTTTCAGTCGTTTGGCCAAGGTCCCTCTTGTTGGTACCTTAGTGCGGGCCTATCTGACAGCCTACTATGCGCGTGAATGGGGCAATATGATTGGTCAAGGGCTGGAATTAAGCCAGATCTTTCTCATCATGCAGGACCAGCCGTCTCAGCTCTTTCAGGAGCTGGGGCGAGACTTGGAGACGGCCTTAGGTGCAGGTCAGGGCTACGCCGAGAAGGTCAGCACTTATCCCTTCTTTAAGAAAGAGCTAGCTCTCATTATCGAATACGGTGAGGTCAAGTCCAAGTTGGGTGACGAATTGGAATTGTATGCCGAAAAGACTTGGGAAGAGTTTTTCCTGGGAATCAACCGTGCCATGAATCTGATACAGCCTCTCGTATTTGTCTTTGTCGCCCTTGTGATCGTTTTGCTCTATGCAGCCATGTTGTTGCCTATTTATCAAAATATGGAGATTCAATTATGAAAAAATTAAAAACTTTGAAGGTTAAAGCTTTTACTTTGGTGGAAATGTTAGTCGTTCTTTTAATCATCAGCGTCTTGATGCTCTTGTTTGTTCCGAATTTGACTAAGCAAAAGGATACTATCTCAGAAAGCGGCGATGCGGCCGTAGTCAAGGTGGTAGAAAGTCAGGCTGAGCTTTATGAATTGAAGAATGTTAATGAAAAAGCTACTCTAGGAAAATTGGTTGCTGATGGTCGGATTACCGATAAGCAGGTGGCATCCTATAAGGCTTACTATGGAAAAAACAGTAGTGAAGCTCGTGCAGTTGCGGATTAAAGCTTTTACCTTGCTGGAAA
Organism: Streptococcus sp. STC1396; assembly: GCF_058933875.1. NCBI lineage: Bacteria > Bacillati > Bacillota > Bacilli > Lactobacillales > Streptococcaceae > Streptococcus > Streptococcus sp. STC1396. Next base: position 19,985 of record NZ_JBZYCU010000025.1, read on the forward strand.
GTCTCTTGACTTTATTTGTGGTCAGTTTTATTTTATTAGGTCTATCTAGCTCTGTTCAGGCTGGTTTCAATCAAGTGCAGGAGCAGTTATTTTTCATGGAATTTGAGCATCTTTATCAGGAGAGTCAAAAGCTGAGTCTGGCTGGGCATGAAAAGATAAAGCTGACCATTTCGGACCGTAAGATTTCCAATGGCTACCAGCAGGTGGAATTTCCCAAGACCTTGCAGGAGCATGCTCCTCAGACCATTCAGTTTGATCAGGCTGGCGGGAATTCTTCGCTCAGCAAGATTGTTTTTCAAACGGAGGATAAAAAAGTTGTTTACCAGCTTTATATGGGCAATGGAAAATTTAAAAAGACGACGAATGAAGGCTAGCATTTTGCTGGAGGCTCTGGTAGCAATGGCGGTTTTTGCAGCTATTGCCAGCCTCCTGCTTGGGCAGATTAGTCAGTCGCGGCAGGAACAGACTCGTTTATTGCAGGAGGAGGAAGTGCTGCGGGTTGCTCGGATGGCCATGCAGACGGGGCAGGAAAGTCTGACAGTCAATGGCATCACGGTCCGCCAGGTCAAGACCGACCGACAATTAACCGTTTATCATCAGGAGGAGAAGGTGCTCAGTGTTAAAAAACGTTAGAATCAAAGCTTTTACACTTTTAGAGACTTTAGTTGCCCTGCTGGTTTTGAGTGGTGGGATGTTAGTTTTTCAGTCTATGACTAAGCTTTTGGCTTTTGAACTACGACATCAACAGGAAAATAAGCAGCAGGAATGGCTCTTATTTGTCGATCAGTTAGAGACAGAGCTATCACGCAGCCAATTTGACCGGGTCGAAAACGACAAAATCTATATCAAACAGGATGGCAAGAATCTGGCTTTGGGCAAATCTCGGGGTGATGATTTCCGGAAAACGGATGCTTCAGGGCGTGGTTATCAGCCTATGATTTATGGACTTAAAGCTGCTCCGGTCAGTCAGGAGGGAGACCTTGTCCGCTTTCGCTTCCGGTTTGACAATGATTTAGAAAGAGAGTACATCTATCGTGTGCAAGATAAAAGTTAAGGCAGGCATCTTGCTTTATGCCCTCTTCATGGCAGCGGTCTTCAGCTTAATTTTGCAGTTTTATCTGAATCGGCAGGTGACCAATCAACGCTTGTTTCAAGCCAATCGGGAGCGAACAGAGGCCTATGCTTTGGCTGTTTTGACCAAGGATACCGTCACAGATGATAGCGGTCAGTTAGCATTTGACCAAGGGAGCACCCATTATCGCCAGCAGGGGAAAATGCTGGAGGTCAGTAGCCAACTCGCCAATCAGAAGAGCTATTCTTTCTATTTTGAAAATAAGAAGGAGGCAGAAACGAAGACAAAAAATGCTAAAGAAAATGAAGAACATTTGTTTTCAATCGACAAAAACCGTAAGTGATAGAAATGTAAAAGATTTGTAATCCGATCCCCCTTGGAAAGACGTCTTCTTTTTGGTATCATAAGACAACGGAGGATGCCATGAAATTTGAAAAGATAGAACGAGCTTACAACTTGATTTTAGAAAATGTGCAAAATATCCAAAATGCTCTGGCAACCAATTTTTACGATGCCTTGATTGAGCAGAATGGGATCTATCTGGACGGGGATACCGATTTACAAGAAATTCTGAAAAATAACGAGAAGCTTCGCGCTTTGCATTTGACTAAGGAAGAGTGGCGTCGGGCCTATCAGTTTATTTTTATGAAGGCCTCTCAAACAGAGCCGCTTCAAGCCAATCATCAATTCACGCCTGATTCGATCGGTTTGTTGATTAGTTTTTTGATTGACCAGCTGGCAAAAGGTGAAAAGGTCGATCTTCTCGAAATTGGAAGCGGTATGGGAAATCTGGCTGAGACCATTCTCAATCATACTCAAAAAAATATTGATTATCTAGGTTTGGAAATTGACGATTTACTGATTGATTTGTCCGCTAGCATTGCTGAGGTCATGAATTCCAAGGCACATTTTGCCCAAGGTGATGCTGTGCGGCCTCAGGTTCTGAAAGAAAGTGATCTGATTATCAGTGATTTGCCAGTGGGCTATTATCCAGATGATGCAGTTGCAGACCGTTATGAGGTTGCCAGCCCGGAGGAGCATACGTACGCCCATCATCTCTTGATCGAGCAGTCGCTGAAATATTTGAAGCCGGGAGGCTATGCTATCTTTCTCGCACCAAATGATCTGCTGACGAGTAAGCAAAGTCACTTGTTTAAAAAATGGTTGCTTTCCAAAGCCCAGCTTTTTGCGATGATTGTCCTACCAGAAACTATTTTCTCAAGCAGTCAGCATGCCAAGACACTTTTTGTCTTAAGGAAACAAGAAGAGACAGACATTCAGCCTTTTATCTATCTCCTACAGGATTTGCAGAGCCAGAATGAGATTTTGAAATTTCGGGAAAGTTTTCAAAACTGGCGCAAAGATAGTGAAATTTAAACAAATTTTTGATATAATAGGTTTGAAAACGCTTAAAGAGGTGACGAAATGTCAAAAACTATTTCTATTAATGCTGGAAGTTCGAGTTTGAAATGGCAGCTTTATTTGATGCCAGAAGAAGAAGTGCTCGCAAAAGGCCTGATTGAACGGATCGGTCTCAAGGATTCTATTTCTACAGTAAAATTTAACGGCCGTTCAGAAAAGCAAATTTTAGATATTTCTGACCATACTCAGGCTGTGAAAATCCTATTAGATGACTTGATGCGCTTTGATATTATCCAGTCTTATGACGAAATTACAGGTGTTGGCCACCGTGTCGTGGCAGGTGGGGAATATTTCAAGGAATCAGCTCTGGTAGATGAAGAAGTCATTGAAAAAGTCGAAGAATTAGCTCTTTTGGCTCCTCTTCATAATGGAGCAAATGCTGCGGGAATCCGTGCTTTCAAAGAAATCTTGCCTGATATTACCAGCGTCGTGGTTTTTGATACTTCTTTCCACACAACGATGCCAGAAAAGGCTTATCGTTACCCGTTGCCAACGAAATATTATACTGAAAACAAGGTTCGGAAATATGGGGCGCATGGTACCAGCCATGAATATGTCGCCCACGAAGCTGCGAAAGTATTGGGTAAACCGATTGAAGAATTAAAACTGATTACTTGCCATATCGGGAATGGAGCTTCTATCACAGCAGTTGATAAGGGAATTTCAGTAGATACTTCTATGGGATTCACTCCGCTTGGTGGTATTATGATGGGAACGCGCACGGGGGATATTGATCCAGCGATTATTCCATATTTAATACAACATACAGATGATTTTAATACGCCGGAGGACATCAGTCGTATCCTGAATCGCGAATCTGGACTTTTGGGCGTTTCTGAAAGATCAAGTGATATGCGGGATATTCATGCGGCGATGCGTGCAGGTGATGAGAAAGCTCAGTTGGCCAATGAGATCTTTGTAGATCGAATCCAGAAATATATTGGCCAATACTTAGCGGTTTTAAATGGAGCAGATGCAATCATCTTTACAGCTGGGATTGGCGAAAACTCTGTAACGATTCGTCGAATGGTTATCGAAGGAATTTCTTGGTTTGGCTGCGATGTCGATCCCGAAAAGAATGTCTTTGGTGCAACAGGAGACATCTCAACAGAAGCTGCTAAAGTAAGGGTTCTGGTCATTCCGACAGATGAAGAATTGGTCATTGCGCGTGATGTAGAACGTTTTAAGAATCAATAATCAACCACAAAGCCCTCACTAGGATTATAGGCCTAATGAGGGCTTTTGATTTGTTTTCATCCGTTTGCAAGTGATTGCGTAGCAATCATGGACATCTGTCTCACTTGCTTTTAGCAACATATTTAGAAATTAGCTGTACAGGATGGGAAATTTTCGCTATACTAAGAAAATAGGAGGAAAGTATGAAAAGTTTTTTGAAAAAAATAGAATATAGTTTACTTGTTTTGTTTGTGGCTTTGCAAACTCAGGTCCCTTTTGTAGTGATTCAACAGTTTAAAGAAGGAGGGCAAGGTTTTTCAATGGGGCAGACCTTGCTTGTCTTGATGATTTATTTACTCATTATCTTTTATGCCCTGCGAATGGCCAAGAAAGAGGCCTTGCTGACCTTAGATTTTCGATTTTTCAAATGGTCATCAGTCGGCTGGCTGGCTCTGTCTTATCTGATGACTTTTGGGGTTAGTATTTTGGCAGTGATTATTTTGATTTTAGAAGGTCAGCTTTCAGGAACGACAGCCAATCAAGCTGCTTTAGAAGGTTTATTTCAGCATATGCCAGTTGTTTTGGTTGTTGTGGGAGCTGTCTTTTCAGCACCGATTTTAGAGGAAATTATTTTCCGTGGCTTGATTCCGAAAAAGTTATTTCCTAAGCATGATGTGATTGGTTTGGTGGTCGGCTCAGTTCTTTTTGGTCTTTTCCACGGTCCGACCAATATTGGCAGTTTTGTCCTTTATGCTGGTATGGGTGGAGTTCTGGCATTTGTAGTTTATCAGACTAAGCGTCTGGAAATGGGGATTTTAGCCCATATGTTGCGTAATGGCCTCGCTATCCTAATCATGTTGGCCATGAAGCGCTAATGATAGTCAGTTGAGAGATGAAGAGGTCATTTTTGGCCTCTTTTTGACCTTTTAGGGTTAAAAAGTGTTTTTTTAGGATAGACAGCTAAGATGCTAATCCTTTTTCATTATAATTAAAGTTATAGTTCAGCTTTAGGGAGTGAAAGGGAGATTATGCTCAGATTACAAAAAATGATTCAAATTTTATTAGTGGCGATGTTGACTCAAGCAAGCTTGCTGCTTTTGGCCCAACCAGTGTCGAATCGGCTAGTCTTATCTAGGCCTAGTTTTCTCTTTATCCTTGGCCTGATTCTCTGTCTCTTGTGTTATGCCTTTTATTTTTCACATGAGCTAGAGGATTTTAAGGAAGAAGTGCGCTCTTCAGAACGATTTCAGCACTTGCGCTGTCTTTATTTTTTGATGATTGCAGCCAATGCAGTGGGTGTGGTTCTTCTCTGTGGTTGGGAGACCTCGCTGCTAGCACCCGTACAGCAAATGTTCTCAGACAGTTTTTTCTCTTCCTCATTATTGCTGCTGGGCATGGATTTATTTATCTCCTCACCACTGACTGCCAAGAAAATTACGCTAAAAGTGCGGATGAGCTATCGAGAAAATTGGGGGCTTGTGCTAGGGATTGCTCTCTTTTCTCTTTTTCGAAATCCTGGAGAATTGTCGTGTTTTCTTCTTTATCTTGGGTTAGGAACATGTTTTGTTCAGCTGTTAAAAGGGTGGGTGCAGCCATTGGAGCTGTCCTTGCTGGCTCATGTCATCCGAAATATTATCGTTCTCGGTCTTTTGCCCTTCTGTTTGTAAAAAGTGTTTTCTTAAATGGTAGAATTGTGGTAAAATGATAAGTGAAACAAGAGTCTGAAAGGGCTGCTTGTAGGAACAAGTGCAGTTTATAAAACTGCTGCTGCATCTGCTGTTAGCTTTGCGGTACACTAGATAGGTGTACCCTTTTTGTTAAGAGGCAGCATTGGAAAGGAAATATGATAAATCTAAGACAGCTTGCCCCTGAAGGCAAGACGGCCCTTTGCGGGATTCTCAATGTTACCCCAGATTCCTTTTCGGATGGGGGCAGATATGATTCGGTGGAAAAGGCTCTGGAGCAGGCTCGAAAGATGAGAGCTCAAGGAGCTCATCTGCTGGATATCGGCGGTGAGTCGACTCGTCCAGGTAGCCATTTTGTGGAAATAGAGGCTGAAATAGAACGAGTGGTGCCGGTCATTGAGGCTCTTCGCCGGGAGACTGATATCTTCATTTCTGTGGATACTTGGAAGGCACCAGTTGCAGAAGCAGCTTTGGCCGCTGGAGCCAATATCATCAATGATATCACGGGACTCTTGGGTGATGAGAGAATGGCAGTTTTGGCTGCCAAGGCTGGAGCACCAGTTATTGCCATGTTCAACCCAGTCATGGCTCGGCCCCAACATGCTAGCTCGAAAATCTTTCCGACTTTTGGCTTTGGACCTGCTTTTACGGAGTCAGAATTAGCAAATTTTGAGCAGCTGGATATTCAGGCTCTCATGTGGGCATTTTTTGAAAAGACACTGGAAAGAGCTGAGAAAGCTGGTCTGGAGAAGGAGCAAATTATGCTGGATCCAGGGATTGGTTTTGGTTTGACCAAGCGGGAAAATCTCTTGCTCTTACAGAAACTGAATAGCATTCATCGGGCTGGCTTTCCCATTTTTCTGGGGGTCTCTCGCAAACGCTTTTTAGTCAATATCTTGGAGGAAAATGGTTTTGAAACCGACCCAGAGACGGAAGCTGGTTTTCAAAATAGAGATCTGGCTTCAGCTCATTTGACCAGCATTGCAGCTAGTCAGGGTGTCGAGGCTGTCCGAGTGCATGATGTGGGAGTCCACCGAATGGCAGCCGAGATTGGCGATGCTATTCGACTGGCTCAGAAAATGGAAGATCTAAATTTACGGCAGTATAAGTGAGTATGATAAAAGAAGAATTGCCAGATTTAAGCTGGCTGGAAGCCTATCGGACGGATAGTCCTAATTTTGGCTTGGAGCGGATGGAGCAGATGCTGGCGCTGCGGGGAAATCCCCATTTGCAGCTGTCAGTGATTCATATAGGAGGGACCAACGGGAAGGGCTCAACCATTTCCCATCTGCGTCAACTCTTGGAAATGCGAGGTCTGCGTGTGGGAACCTTTACCTCTCCCTATCTGATCAGCTACAATGAGCAAATCGCCATCAATGGTCGTCCAATTCCCAATCAAGATTTGGAGCGCCTGCTAGAGACTTATCGAGCTCTCTTTGCGGAGCAAGCGAATGATGAGGTTTTGCAGGGAGTGACTGAGTTTGAAATCATGACGGCTTTGGCCTATGATTATTTGGCTCAGGAGCGGGTCGATGTGGCCATTATGGAGGTCGGCATGGGCGGCCTCTTGGACAGTACCAATGTCTGCCGCCCTGATTTGACAGCCATTACGACCATTGGCTTAGATCATGTGGCTCTGCTGGGGCATTCTCTGGCAGCAATTGCCGAGCAGAAAGCTGGGATTATCAAGCCAAATGTGCCCTTAGTGACTGGACGGATTGAGCCAGAAGCTCTAGCAGTCATAGAGGGCAAGGCTCATCAAATGCAAGCGCCTCACTATGTTTGTGGACAGTCTTATCAAGTTCAGAGCTTGGGCGGGACTGACTCAGGAGAGCATTTTAGCTTTTCCAATACTCATCGGGAGGCGGAGCATTACCAGACGCCTTTGTTGGGACAACATCAGGTAGATAATGCTGGTTTGGCGATTCAGCTCTGTGACCTCTATTGTCAGAGCAAGCAGCTACCGTTGTTAACAAAAGAGCAAATAGACACTGCTTTACTGGCGACAAACTGGCCGGGGCGGATGGAGCAGATTTCGCACCAGCCTCGCATCATTCTCGATGGCGCCCACAATTCTCATGCTATGGAGAGATTGACGAGGACTTTGAACCAACATTATCCAGACTTGGATAAGAGAATCCTTTTTAGCTGTATCCAGACCAAGTCTCTGGAGGAAATGGTAGGTCAACTCAAGCAAGTACCTAAGAGTCAGCTGATTTTGACCAGTTTTGCAGATCCACGGAGCTTTTCCAAAGAAAAAATGGAGGCGCTGGCTTGCGAGCAGGGCTTGAACTATGCTGATTGGCAGGACTTTTTAGAGGCTTATTTGAAAGCTGAGCATAGGAACGATGAGCTCTTGCTGATTACGGGCTCCCTTTATTTCCTAGCTCAGGTTAGGGCCTATATCATTGACAAAGAAAAAGAATCTAGGAGTGAATATGGACACGAAGAAAATTGAAGCGGCTGTTGCCCAGATTATTGAGGCGATTGGCGAAGACGGAAGCCGAGAAGGTTTGCAGGAGACACCTCAGCGCATTGCCAAGATGTATCAGGAAATCTTTGCTGGGCTGGGCGAGACGGCTGAGGAGCATTTGGCCAAGTCTTTTGAAATCATTGACAATAATATGGTAGTGGAGAAGGATATTTTCTTTCATTCCATGTGTGAGCACCACTTCCTGCCATTTTACGGGAAGGTTCATATCGCCTATGTGCCTAATGGGCGGGTAGCAGGCTTGTCCAAGCTGGCCCGAACGGTAGAGGTCTATGCCAAGAAACCGCAGATTCAAGAGCGATTGACCGTAGAGATTGCAGAGGCCTTGATGGACTATCTAGGTGCTCAGGGAGCCTTGGTCTGGGTGGAAGCTGAGCACATGTGCATGAATATGCGCGGAGTCAGAAAGCCTGGCACTGCAACGGTTACTACAGCGGCGCGCGGCATTTTAGCGACGGACAAGGATCTGAAAAATGAAGCTTACAAACTGATGGGGCATTAAGGACTTGACAATAAGGAGAGGATAGTCATGGATCAGCTACGGATTAAGGATTTGGAAGTGTACGCCTATCATGGTGTTTTTGGAGCGGAAAAAGAACTGGGCCAGCGTTTTGTGCTGGATCTGATTTTGGACTATGATATGACTCGAGCGGCCAAAACAGGCGACCTGACAGCTTCTATCCACTATGGAGAATTGGCTCAAGATTTGACCCACTGGTGTCAGGAAAGCAAGGAGGACTTGATTGAGACGCTGGCTTACAAGCTGATTGATCAGATTTTTCTGACCCATCCTTTAGTGCAGAAGGTCAGCTTGGAGGTCAAGAAGCCTTGGGCACCAGTGCCGCTGCCTTTAGAGACCTGCTCAGTCAAGCTAGTTCGTCAAAAGCGGAAAGCCTTTATCGCTCTGGGCAGCAATCAAGGTAGCCCAGCTGCCAATCTGGATGCTGCTTTGGAAAAAATGGTAGAGCAAAATATAAGAATTTTGCAGGCATCAAGTCGTATCGAGACAGAGCCTTGGGGTGGTGTTGAGCAGGATCCGTTTCTCAATCAAGTTGTTGAAGTTGAAACTTGGCTCAATCCTGAGGAATTAATGCAGACCCTGCTGGCTATCGAAGCGGAACTAGGGCGCGTGCGGGAGATCAAATGGGGACCGCGTGTGATTGATCTAGATATCCTTTACATAGGACAAGAAGAGTTTTATAGTCCGGACCTGATTGTTCCTCATCCTTATGTGGCTGAACGAGCTTTTGTCTTGCAATCTCTGGTGGAAATCGCCCCACACTTTGTCGATCCCGTGCAGAAAAAAAGTATCCGCCAACTCTGGGATGTAGTCGAAAAGTGAGAAAAGAAACTTGTCGCAAGGCAGGCCTTTTCTCAGGAGAATCTGGCAGTAGGAGAACAACTCTTTTACCAGAGTGACCAAAGCCGCAATTCAGCTAATCCCCATCATGGTATCGGCTTAGCCCTTTCTAAGCAGGTAGCTCTCTTGCACAGTGGTTGTCTGACCTTGCTCAATCCAGACCAAGGAGAAGCCTGTGTCGAGTTGACAGTAGCTTTAAAAGGCAAATAACAAAGGAAATCAATCAAGATGATAAAAGAGAGTGGGACAGACAGCCATGACGATATAGCCGTCACCCACAGAAACACGAAAATAAAGAAAACAGCCCTCATTTAGAAGTATAATATAAGTGAGGGCTTTGTGGTTGATAATTTCTTGAATCTCACTTTCGCGGGACAAACTAATCCACTCTACCGACGAGTACCCCAAAATATCGCCTTGAGCATGAGTATAAAAATACGACAATGTTATCG
>NZ_JBZYCU010000026.1:0-29384 GCF_058933875.1 Streptococcus sp. STC1396
ATTCAAGAAATTATCAACCACAAAGCCCTCACTTATATTATACTTCTAAATGAGGGCTGTTTTCTTTATTTTCGTGTTTCTGTGGGTGACGGCTATGTCGTCATGGCTGTCTGTCCCAGCCTCTTTTGACTATTCAGCCAGCTTGTAGTATAGTTAAAGTAGATAATAAAAGGGGAATTATCATGTATCAGACTTATCATTTAAAGCAGCGGCTGCGCTTGTTTGTCTCAATTTTTGTTCCTATCCTGATTTATCAGCTGGCAAATTTTTCAGCATCTTTTGTCGATACCACCATGACTGGGCAGTATAATACGTTGCATTTGGCTGGAGTGTCCATGGCAACCAGTCTTTGGATCCCATTTTTCGACTTGCTGACGGGAATTGTGTCTGCCTTAGTGCCAATAATCGGACATCATTTGGGACAGGGAAAAGAAGGGAAAATTGCCTCGGATTTTTATCAGTTTATCTATCTTTCTTTGGGGCTGTCACTTGTTTTATTTACTTTAGTATTTCTAGGGGCTCCTCTGGTTTTGGCTCGCCTTGGATTAGAGCCTTTGGTAGAAGGAGTAGCCAAGCATTACCTTTGGTATCTGGGACTAGGTATCATCCCACTTTTGCTCTTTAGCGTTATTCGCTCGCTTTTTGATGCTTTGGGGCTGACAAAGCTTTCTATGTATCTCATGCTCTTACTTTTGCCCTTAAATGGTATCTTTAATTATGTCTTGATTTACGGAGCTTTTGGCTTTCCAGAAATGGGCGGAGCTGGATCCGGACTGGGAACTTCTTTGTCCTACTGGGCCTTATTGTTCATTTCCTTGCTCTTAGCAGTCAAACATCCCAAAGTCCGATCGTATGAGCTCTGGAAAACTCGTCCCTTGAACAAAGCAGGATTAGCTGAAGGTTTTCGCTTAGGTCTGCCAATAGGGGGAACAGTCTTTGCAGAAGTTGTGATTTTCTCAGTTGTTGGCTTGATCATGGCAAAATTCTCCTCTTTGATCATTGCCAGCCATCAGGCGGCCATGAATTTTTCAAACTTAATGTATGCCTTTCCTATGAGTATCTCCACCGCTATGGCGGTTATTGTTTCTTATGAGCTAGGCGCTAAGAGGTATGAGGATGTGAAAAAATACTGTAAATTAGGCCGAGTTGCAGCCTTGATTTTTGCTGTTTTTACGCTGAGCTTCCTCTATATTTTCCGAGGTAGAGTTGCAGCCTTGTATGGCTCTAATCCAGATTTTATCCGACTGACTTCTATTTTTATGACCTACAGCCTCTTTTTCCAGTTAGCAGATACTTTTGCGGCTCCTTTGCAGGGCATTCTACGGGGGTACAAGGATACTCAAGTGCCATTTTACTTGGGCTTAGTTGCTTACTGGGGCGTCTCACTGCCTCTGGGGCTCTTCTTAGATCATTTTACCAGCTTAGGCCCCTATGGGTATTGGATTGGTCTAATTGCCAGTTTGGTTACAAGTGGCATTCTCTTTCAGTGGCGACTTCATAAAATCCAAAAGAAAAGCAGTTAGGAATTTTCCTAGCTGCCTCTTTTTTTTGTTCGCATTTCTCCTTGCGGGAAGTAGGTGCCTTCTGGCATGTCGTTAATGATGACATGGACAGCAGACTGTGGAGCGCCGGTATTTCTAACAACAGCGTCAGTCACTTCCTTGGCTAAAGCCTTCTTTTGTTCCAAGGTACGACCTTCAAATAAATCAATTCTGACAAATGGCATATTTTCTGCCTCCTTTATTTCGTTAATATTATTTTATCACAAATGAGGTTTGAAAGAGTGGTGAATTGTGGTAAAATAATAGGAAGTATGGTCAGTCTTCTCAACAAAATTTTTTACAGAGTTGGAAGTCCTATAAAAGACAATACTTAGAGAGAAAATGTAGAAATAAAAATGGCTCAATTATATTATAAATACGGCACAATGAATTCGGGCAAGACCATTGAAATTTTGAAAGTAGCCCACAATTATGAGGAACAAGGTAAGAGTGTGGTTATCATGACCTCGGCCCTTGACACGCGCGACGGATTTGGCGTCGTTTCCAGTCGCATTGGTATGAAGCGTGATGCGATAGCAATCGAGGATCAGACGGATATTTTTGGCTATATTCAGCGGTTGCCTGAAAAGCCTTACTGCGTTTTGATTGATGAGGCTCAGTTCTTGAGACGCCATCATGTCTATGATTTGGCAAGAGTGGTGGATGAGCTGGATGTTCCGGTCATGGCTTTTGGTCTGAAAAATGACTTTCGCAACGAGCTCTTTGAAGGCTCCAAGCACCTCTTGCTCTTGGCTGATAAAATAGAAGAAATCAAGACTATCTGCCAATATTGTTCACGAAAAGCGACTATGGTTTTGCGAACAGACCACGGCAAACCTATTTACGACGGAGAACAGATTCAAATCGGTGGCAATGAAACCTATATCCCGGTTTGCCGCAAGCACTATTTTAACCCCGACATTAAATAATCGAATGACAGAAACAAAGGAGATGATGAAAAATCTATGAACATCTATGAACAGTTACAAGCGGTGGAAGATCGCTACGAAGAGCTTGGCGAACTATTAAGTGACCCAGATGTGGTCAGCGATACCAAGCGCTTTATGGAGCTTTCTAAGGAAGAAGCCAGCACTCGCGATACAGTGACGGCTTATCGAGAGTATAAGAAAGTCCTGCAAAACATCACAGACGCTGAAGAAATGATTAAAGACGCCTCTGGTGATGCTGACTTGGAAGAGATGGCCAAGCAGGAGCTTAAAGATGCCAAGGCTGAAAAAGAAGAATACGAGGAAAAACTAAAAATCCTCCTTTTACCTAAAGATCCAAACGATGATAAAAACATCATTTTGGAAATCCGCGGTGCTGCAGGTGGTGATGAGGCGGCTCTCTTTGCAGGCGATTTGCTGACTATGTATCAGAAGTATGCGGAAGCCCAAGGCTGGCGCTTTGAGGTTATGGAGGCCTCCATGAATGGTGTCGGTGGTTTCAAAGAAGTAGTGGCTATGGTTTCGGGTCAGTCGGTCTATTCCAAGCTCAAGTATGAATCTGGCGCTCATCGCGTACAGCGGGTTCCAGTAACCGAAAGCCAAGGCCGTGTCCACACCTCAACAGCGACCGTTTTGGTCATGCCAGAAGTCGAAGAAGTGGAATACGATATTGACCCTAAAGACCTGCGGGTGGATATCTACCACGCATCTGGTGCTGGCGGTCAGAACGTCAATAAGGTTGCAACCGCGGTTCGTATTGTCCATCTGCCAACCAATATCAAGGTTGAGATGCAGGAAGAGCGGACCCAGCAGAAAAACCGTGAGAAGGCTATGAAGATTATCCGTGCGCGTGTTGCTGACCACTTTGCGCAGATTGCCCAAGACGAGCAAGACGCTGAGCGTAAGTCGACTATCGGTACTGGTGACCGCTCTGAACGGATTCGTACCTATAACTTCCCACAAAACCGAGTGACAGACCATCGTATCGGCTTGACCCTGCAAAAGCTGGACACGATTTTGTCAGGTAAGTTGGATGAAGTTGTGGATGCCTTGGTGCTTTATGACCAAACGCAAAAACTAGAAGAGCTGAATAAATAATGACATTAGCTCAATATTTAGCTGAGTTAGAGCAGGAGCTGGTAGCAGCTGGAGAAGAAGCAGAAAGCCTGTCTTTCGTTTATCGGGCTCTCAATGAGCTCTCCTTTACCGACTTTGTTCTCAAACTTCGGGCAGAAGTCAGCCAGGAAGAACGTGAAAAGCTAAAAGCGATTCAAGAGCAGCTGCTTGCTCACATGCCGGCCCAGTATATCATTGGGAGCAGTGACTTTCACGGTTTGACTCTCAAGGTTGATGAGCGGGTGTTGATTCCAAGGCCTGAGACGGAGGAGCTGGTGGAGCTGATCTTGTCGGAAAATCCTGAAAAATCTCTGTCTGTCTTGGATATCGGCACCGGCAGCGGAGCCATTGCTCTTGCACTGGCGAACAGCCGTCCAGACTGGCAGATTACTGCTTCTGACATTTCGAAAGAGGCTCTTGCCTTGGCGGCAGAAAACGCTCAGTCCTGCGGACTTAACCTAGCTTTTCTCCAATCCGATTGCTTTGAAGAAATTAGTGGAAGATTTGACATTATCGTCTCCAACCCGCCCTATATTTCAGAAGCGGATAAGGAAGAAGTCGGCCTCAACGTTCTAGCCTCAGAGCCTCATATGGCCCTCTTCGCAGAGGAGGATGGTTATGCCGTCTATCGGAAAATAGCGGAGCAGGCAGGAGACTATCTCACAGAAAAAGGAAAAATCTATCTGGAAATTGGTTACAAGCAAGGAGATGGTGTCGGGGAGCTATTAAAAAAATCATTCCCGCAAAAACGAATCCGAGTCCTGCAGGATCAATTTGGCAAGGATAGAATGGTGGCGATGGACAATGGATAAGATAGAAAAGACTCTGGCAGCAGGCGGAGCGGTTGTCCTGCCGACGGAAACAGTTTATGGACTTTTTGCCCAGGCCTTGAACGAAGAGGCGGTTCAGCAAGTTTACGAATTAAAACGAAGACCTCGTGACAAGGCTCTTAATCTCAACGTGGCTAGCTTGGAAGAGATTTATTCCTTTTCCAAGAACCAGCCCAGTTATCTGGAGCAACTCTATCAAGCCTTTCTACCTGGACCGCTGACTATCATTCTCCAAGCCAATGACCGAGTGCCTGCTTGGATAAACTCAGGTATGAAGACCATTGGTTTTCGAGTTCCCAAGCATTCAATTACATTGGATTTAATTCGAAAATACGGTCCTTTAATCGGGCCATCCGCCAATCTTTCTGGAAAAGCCAGTGGAACTGATTTCCAGCAGATTATGCTGGATTTTCAAGGGCAAGTATCGGGACTAGAAGATGATGCTTCCTTGACAGGTCAGGATTCAACCATTCTGGACTTGTCTGGAGAAAAGGCACTTATTTTGCGCCAAGGAGCCATTACTCGCGAGGATATTCTTGCCCAAGTAAGTGATATAACATTTTAACTTTTAGGGGCCTAGCGCCCTATTTTCTCAAAAGAAGGAGACACCTTATGATTTTTGACCAAGAAGACTACAAAGCATTTGACCCAGAGATTTGGGAAGCAGTTGCCAAAGAAGAAGAACGTCAGCAGCATAATATTGAGCTGATTGCTTCAGAAAACGTTGTTTCTAAAGCTGTCATGGCTGCTCAAGGTTCTATTTTGACCAATAAGTACGCTGAAGGCTACCCAGGTCGCCGTTACTATGGTGGGACAGATGTAGTGGATGTGATTGAGAGTCTGGCAATTGAACGCGCCAAGGAAATTTTTGGTGCCAAGTTTGCGAATGTGCAACCTCACTCAGGCAGCCAAGCAAATTGTGCTGCTTATATGGCTTTGATTGAGTCAGGTGATACTGTTATGGGTATGGATTTGTCTGCCGGCGGCCACTTGACTCATGGTGCGTCAGTCAGCTTCTCTGGCCAAACCTATAATTTTGTACCTTATAGCGTTGATCCAGAAACAGAATTGCTGGACTTTGATGCCATCCTCAAACAAGCCAAGGAAGTGCAGCCTAAGCTGATTGTGGCAGGTGCTTCAGCCTATTCTCATATCATCGACTTTTCAAAATTCCGTGAAATCGCGGACGCAGTCGGTGCCAAGCTTATGGTCGATATGGCTCACATCGCTGGCTTGGTCGCTGCTGGTCTCCATCCGAGCCCTGTGCCTTATGCGGACATCACAACCACGACGACCCACAAGACTTTACGCGGACCTCGTGGCGGCTTGATTTTGACAAATGATGAAGACCTAGCTAAGAAAATCAACTCAGCTATCTTCCCAGGCATTCAGGGTGGACCATTGGAACACGTCATTGCAGCCAAAGCAGTTGCCTTTAAAGAAGTGCTAGATCCAGCTTTCAAGGTTTATGCCCAGCAGATTTTGGACAATGCCCAAGCCATGGTGCAAGTCTTCCGTCAGCATGATAAGTTCCGTGTGATTTCTGACGGTACTGAAAATCACCTGTTCTTGGTTGATGTCACTAAGGTTGTAGAAAATGGGAAAGTGGCGCAAAATCTCTTAGATGAGGTCAATATCACGCTTAATAAAAACTCCATTCCTTACGAAACCCTGTCACCATTTAAGACTAGCGGAATTCGTATTGGTACAGCAGCTATTGCAGCTCGAGGCTTTGGTGTAACAGAAAGTATCAAGGTGGCTGAACTCATTATCAAGGCTCTGGAAAATGCTGAAAACGAAGCGGTACTGAATCAGGTGCGGGCGGAAGTTCGCGAACTGACAGATGCTTTTCCGCTCTATGAGGGTCTGAACTAAGATGGATATTTACGTAAAAAAAGCGATTATTCATCAATTCAGCCCAGCTGACACGGACTTGCTGTTGGCGGATAAGTTTCTCAACATCACTCCCAAGATTGAAGAATACCTGCGTAAGAAAATCGAGCGAGTCTATTCTGATGAGGCTAAAACAGGTATTTTCGATCCCGAAAACGTCTTTTTAGCCCAACTTTCAGACGACTTACTGGAAACATCCGTGACGGTGGCCAAGCTTTGGCAGGAGGAGTTTTCTGTCAGTGAGAACCAGAAAACCAATGATTTGATTTTCGTCCAGTTTGACAAAGAAGGCGTGGAGCACTTTGCTTTTCTGCGGATTGCTCTGCGGGAAACTCTGACCCACTTAGGTGGTGAGGTGGACAATCCTATCAAACTGACTCAGAACAATCTGCCTGGCTTTGGTACGGGTGCGGACGAGGCTTTGGTCATCAATCTCCAGTCTCGCAAGTACCATCTGATTGAAAAGCGCATCAAGTACAATGGTGCCTTTCTCAACTATTTTTCGGACAATCTCTTGCAGGTCAGTCCCAAGATTTCACCAAAAAAATCCATCAAAACTCTGGAAAAAACAGCTCAAAAAATTGCTGAAAGTTTTAATACAGACGACTTCCAGTTTCAGTCCAAGGTCAAATCCAGTATTTTCAAAAATCTGGAAGAAAATGATGAATTGTCACCTGAAAAGTTGGCGGACGAGCTGTTTGACAGTAATCTGACTGCCCGACTTACCTTTATCGACCAGGTCAAGGAAACTGTACCAGAGCCAATCAAGTTTGACGAGATTGACAGCAGTCGCCAGAAAAAGAAGTTCGAAAATCAAAAATTGTCTCTCTCTAATGGAATAGAACTGATCGTTCCCAATAATGTCTATCAGGATGCTGAATCCGTGGAATTTATCCTGAATGATAACGGAACTTATTCTATTCTTATCAAAAATATCGAGGATATTCAAAGTAAATAATGTTTAAATTTATCAGAAGGCTGATTTTGCTCATCGTTCTGGCTGCCATTGCGCTTAAAGGCTATCAAGTCCATCGTGATGTCAAGCAGGTTATGACTTACCAAAGTTTAGTCAGAGAAGTACTGGACGAGCAAGATACGGCTGCCAATGAAGAGCTGGTTCTTGCTATGATTTACACAGAAACCAAGGGAAGAAACACTGACCTCATGCAGTCTAGTGAGAGCGCAACAGGCGAAATCAATTCGATTACAGACAATAAAGAAAGCGTCCGTCAAGGGATTCAGACTTTATCAAATAATCTGGAGCTAGCTAGTGAGAAAAAAGTTGATGTCTGGACGGCGGTTCAGGCCTACAATTTTGGTCAGGCTTATATTGACTATGTAGCCACTAATGGCGGTGAAAATACCCTTGAATTAGCTAAAAAATATTCAAAAGAAGTGGTAGCGCCAAGCTTGGGAAATGTAACCGGTAAGACCTACAGTTATTATAACCTGATTTCCATATTTAACGGCCCTGAACTCTATATCAACGGCGGCAATTATTATTATTCCCGTCAGGTTAAAATGAATATGTATATTATTCGCCTTTTAAATTGGTTTTAAAAAGAAAAGTTAGAATGTTCATTTGATATTCCAACTTTTCTTTTTTGTGTATCGTGAAATATTTTATTTGCCTCCTCTCAACTAAGAATGAGTCAAAAGTTGACATTTTGTCAAAAAAAACAACTTTAAAAAATCTGTTTTTTTTGATTGGTTTGAGGTATAATATAAGACGAACATAATATCAATAGTTATGCTCTAAGCTTATAAAAAAATTAGAAGAAGGAGAAATTTATTATGAAGACAAAGAGGTGGATAGGCTTCTTTTTATCTTTACTAACGATTTTTACTGTTTTAGGATTTTGGAATGTCCAGCGGGTTTCTGCTGCTGATGTTACCGATAAGGCTAAATTCGAGAATTTGAAAGTCACAGTTGCTGAAACTGGGAGTGACTCACACATTATTATCGGTCCAAGCACAAAAACTGTTGAACTAAAATACTCGGGCGACTTCTCATTTCCTGGTGTACAGGCGGATGAGATTAAGCCGGGGGATTACTTTATAGTAAAAGCTCCAACTAATTTGGATTTACAAGATCAGACTCTAGATCTCATCGATAAAAATTCAAATACAAAGATGGGGACTGTACAGGTAGATAGCAAGAACCATCAACTGCTTTTCACTTTCAATGACAAGGTCAAGGATAAGCAAAATATCCGTGGGAGCTTTGTTGCGACTGCACAGCAAACAGTTGAAGGAGTAACTAAGAAGGTCACCTACACTTTGCCAGGAGGCGTGACGAAAGAAATCGAATTTGAGGTGAAAAAGTATCCTAAGCTCCCCCATGAAGGCGAACTGGTTTTTAAAAGTGGTATCAATGATCCGAAATTACCTAGAATTACATGGCATGTGCGGATTAACCGTTCTAAGACGGATATGGAGAACCACACTATTAAAATTACAGATAATATCGGCTTAGGAGCCCTTGCGTCTTATATTGAAAGTTCCTTTGAACTATCTGAAGTAGAGTACGAGACGACAGATAAGAACTATGCTGCTTTAAAGCATAGAATTAAAGTGTATAAATTGACAATGGATCCTGAGGAGTATAAAAAGGATCCAGACAACACGGGCTTGCTGACTTTTACAAATGGTAAACGTGGATTTGAATTGCTCATGCCGACCAATATGGGTACCAAGAGTTTTTACCTAAGATATCTCACCACATCGCCGGCAGATACCTCAGAGGTGAAAAACTCCGCTCAATACTTGTTAGATAACGAACCTCAATTAATTTGGAAAAAACGGGAAAACACAATCGAAACAAGAACCGAGCACTCTTCAACTCTTAAAACGGTTAAGTCTGTAGGTGCTACTGTTACTGCTGATATCGCTGGAAAGATCAAAATCACAAAATTCGATGAAGCTGATGCAGATGTTAAGTTAGAAGGTGTTGAATTTGATATCATTGATAAAGCTACTAATAAAGTAGTTCAAACAGTGCCAACAGATAAAGACGGGATTGCTCTTTCAAAGGCTCTCAGTGATGGTAAGTATATCGTCAAAGAAAAGACTCCGAAACCAGGCTATCAGGTAAATAGTCAAGAGTTTGAAGTGGAGATGAAAGATGGAAAAGGTGTTCCCCTCAATATCTCTAACAAACGTGTGACAGTTGACTTTGAAGCAACCAAGACTTGGGTAAACGGAAAAGCAACTGACTACAAACAAGTAAAACTCGGCTTGTATGTTCGCAAAAAAGGGGAGTCTATCGATAAGGCCCAACGTGTTACAGGGAACTATACTCCTAAAGTAACAGAGTCGAACGGCGTCTACACTTACAAATGGGAGAAACAACTACCTAAGTATGATGTAGATGGAAAGACAGAGTTGGTTTACTCTGTTCGCGAACTTCAAGACCAGACAAACCTTCCTTTGAAAGAAGGAGAGAAGGTTGCAGTTGGCGATAACAACTACATCATATCTTACAATGCAGACAAGACTCAAGTTACCAATACTTATGAAGTTCCAAAGATAAACGTGACGGCTAAGAAAGTCTGGGTTGGCGGTCAGGAACGTGTTCGTCCAACATTTTACTTCAAACTGTATCGTACTCTAGAAGGTGGAGTTGAAGAAGAAGTAGCTGGTGTTAATTCAAAACCTGTTCCTACTACTTCAAATGATGTTACTGTAAGCTTTGAAAACCTTCCTGCGACTGATGAGAACGGTGTGAAGTACACTTATAGTGTGAAAGAAGTCGATGAAGAAGGCAATCTCATCGTAGATACGATAGACGGCTATACTCCAGAACAAACAGCTGCTCTGACTGTTACGAATACGTATAGCACTTCCCCAACTACAGCTGACATTAAAGTCAAAAAAGACTTGATTGGCGGTCGTCCAACACCTCTTCAAGCGAATGAATTTGAATTTATCTTGAAAGATAAAAATGGACAAGAGGTTCAAAGAGCTAAGAACGATGGTGATGGTAATGTAACCTTTAAGGACCTTCCGTTTACACAAGAAGGACATTACCAGTACACGATTGTGGAAGCAAATGCTGGTCAAACCATCGATGGGGTGACCCATGATGCGAGAACAGTTCGTGTCATCGTACACGTCTATGATAATGGAAGAGGTCAGCTGGTTGCCTGGGTTGAGAATTTTGCCATTTCAGCTTTAACAGCTCCTATTGCTAATTTCTCATCTGTAGCTGCTGGTTCAAATCTCGTACCTCCAATCTCTGGGGCTATTGATGCCATTACAGATGACGGAATTCAGACATTCACAAATACCTATAAAGCTACCAAAGTCAAAGTGCCGGTTGCTGCAAGGAAAACGTTTATCAATAAGAATACAGATCAACCGATTCAGCTTAAAGGCGGTGAATTCGAATTCGCCTTGTTGGATGGAGAGGGGGATCAAGTCGCAACCACGACAAATGATGCAGACGGGAACATTCAGTTTGGTGAATTGGAATTTAACAAACCAGGTGAATTCACTTATACCATCATTGAAAGGTATGCGGGTACAACTGATAAAGGGATCACTTATTCTAACAAGACTGTCGAAGTGACAATTAAAGTTATTGATAACGGTAAGGGAGCTCTTGAAGCAAGCGTTTCTTACGACAATAACAACAGCACTTTCGAAAACACCTATAAGGCTGAAAACGCTAAAGCAAGTCTCGAAGTAACGAAGAAGCTGACCGGTCGAAATCTCGAAGCCGATATGTTTGAATTTGCTTTGACAGACCAAGTCGGTAACGTTGAAACAGCGAAGAATGGTGCAGACGGAAAAGTTAAGTTTAAAGAATTGTCATTTGATGAAGAAGGCACTTACACTTACACCATCAAGGAAGTGAAAGCTGGAACAACTGAAAATGGGATTACCTACGATGCGAAGACAGTGACAGCTAAAGTAACTGTAACAGATGATAAAGAAGGCAAACTGCATGCAGCTGTTGAGTACAGCAGTGATGCCAGCGATGGCAGCACAACCTTCACCAATGTTTACACACCAGACAAAACCCAGGTTTCTGTGAAAAAAGTTTGGAATGATGGGAACAACCAAGACGGCAAACGTCCAGATTCTATCACCGTTAAACTCCTTGCCGATGGTCAAGACACAGGTAAGACCCTTGAACTCAATAAAGAAAATAATTGGTCAGGAAACTTCACAGATCTGGATGCAGATAAAGGTGGCACGCCAATCGGCTATACAATCGAAGAAGTCGCAGTCGCAGAATACAAGTCTAAGGTGACAGGAGATGCCACAACTGGCTTCACGATTACAAATCGCTACAATCCAGCAGAAACAAATGTTTCTGTAACTAAAGTTTGGGAAGATGGGAACAACCAAGATGGTCTCCGTCCGACCAAGATTATAGTGAATCTGCTAGCAGATGGCGTTAAGGTTGACTCAAAAGAAATCCAAGCTGCTCAAGATGGTTCTTGGACTGCTGCATTTACAGGTCTTGCGAAATATAAAAATGGTCAAGAGATCCAGTATACTGTGACAGAAGAAGCAGTTGATGGTTATATTCCAGAAATTACTGCAGATACAGCGACAAGTTTTACGATTAAAAATACCCACGACCTAGCTACAGTCTCCGTTGAAGGAACGAAGACATGGGATGATGGCAACAACCAAGACGGCAAACGTCCAGATAAGATCAAAGTTCTCTTGCACAAGACGGTTGATGGTGTGACCACTAAGGTTGCGGAACAAGAAGTGACAGCAGCTGACTGGAGCTACAAGTTCACCGACCTGCCGAAATACGAAGGTGGTAAGGAAATCACTTACTCCATCGATGAAGAAGCTGTTGAAGGCTACAAAAAA
The DNA here is from genome assembly GCF_058933875.1 of Streptococcus sp. STC1396. Classification (NCBI taxonomy): domain Bacteria; kingdom Bacillati; phylum Bacillota; class Bacilli; order Lactobacillales; family Streptococcaceae; genus Streptococcus; species Streptococcus sp. STC1396. The sequence continues at coordinate 12,163 of NZ_JBZYCU010000026.1, forward strand.
GACATCGACGGTTATAACCTGAAGAATAGCTACAAACCAGCCAAAACAGAGGTTTCTGTGCGCAAGGTTTGGAACGATAGCAACAATCAAGATGGCAAACGTCCATCTTCTATCACCGTTAAACTCCTCGCAGATGGCAAGGATACTGGGAAAACACTCGAGTTGTCAGAAGCGACTGGCTGGGCTGGCAGCTTTACGGAACTTGATGCTCAAAAAGGCGGCAAGGTGATTGATTACAAGGTTGTAGAAGCCACTTCAATCACCGGTTACACAACTGAAGTAACTGGAGATGCAGCCACTGGCTTTACGATTACCAATAGCTATAGCCCAGAAACAGTTGATATCAAAGCCACTAAAAACTGGGATGATGCGAATAACCAAGACGGGAAGCGTCCAACGAAGATTACGATTAATCTCTTAGCCGATGGTGAAAAGGTTGATTCTAAAGATGTTCAAGCTGCAACAGATGGCACTTGGACAGCAGAATTCAAGGGCAAGGCCAAGTACAAGAATGGGAAAGAAATCAAGTATACGGTGACGGAAGAAACCGTTGCAGAGTATGAAACAACCATTAACGATTTCAATATCATTAATAAGTACCTGCCAAAAGCTATTGAATACAAGGTAACCAAGGTTTGGAAGGATGCCAACAACCAAGATGGCAAACGCCCAGACTCTGTCACAGTACAACTTTACAAATCAGTGAATGGTTCAGAACCAACAGCAGTTGCAGGTCAGACCTTAACCTTAACGGCTGCAGGTGCCACCGATGCGAATACATGGGTTGCTTCCTTCACAAACTTGCCGCAATTTGAAAATGGACAAGAAATTGTTTACTCTGTGAAAGAAGTCAATGTGCCAGAAGGTTATGAAGCTTCTGTCTCTGGTCAAGTCGTAACCAATAGCCATGATCCAGAAACAATTGTCATTTCAGGAACCAAGGTTTGGGATGATAACGAGAACCAAGATGGCAAACGGACCACTTCTGTGAAAATTCAAGTTCTGCACGACGGTCAGGTCGTAGATGAAATGGAAGTTTCAGCAGCGACTGGCTGGGCCTTTGAATCAAAAGCCTTGCCTAAGTACAAGGATGGGAAGGAAATTGCTTATGAAGTCAAGGAAGTAGCAGTTGCATCATATGAAACTGAAATTACCAAGACCAAGGATGGCAAATACACTGTTACCAACAAGCTGACTCCAGAGAAGATTGCAGTAAGCGGTCAAAAGACTTGGAATGATGCCAACAACCAAGATGGCAAACGTCCAAACTCCATTACGGTGAAGCTCTTAGCCAATGGCAAAGCGACTGGTAAAACAGCCACAGCGAGCGAAGCGACTGGCTGGAAGTATGAGTTTACAAAACTGGATCGCTATGAAGGTGGTAAAGAGATCACTTACACTGTCGAAGAAGTCGTTGTTCCAGAAGGTTATAAATCAGTACCAAATGGGATGAATGTAACTAACAATTACGAACCGAAAGTGACTCGTGTTGAAGGAACGAAGACGTGGGACGATGCCAACAACCAAGATGGTATTCGTCCAAGCTCTATCCAAGTGAAACTGCTTGCGGATGGTCAGGATACCGGACTGATCGCTACAGCGAGTGAATCGACTGGCTGGAAGTATCATTTTGAAGGCCTGGCCAAAAACCAGAACGGTAAAGAAATTAAATATACAGTCCAAGAAGTGAACGTTCCGAAAGGTTATACATCAACAGTGGATGGTTACAATATTACCAATGTTCACACTCCGGAAGTACCACCAACGACCCCTCCAACAACTCCTCCATCAAAACCGGAAGAGCCACAGACACCAGGAAAACCGAAGAAGAAAAACATCTTACCTTCTACTGGTACCGTTGAGAATTTCTTCCTCTGCCTGTTAGGACTTGGCACACTGGGCGGAGCCCTTTACCTAGGTAAGAAGAAAGCTTAGACCTGATAAGAGTTCACACAAGCAAGCACTCGAAATCAGAACTTAAGCAGCACTAAAAAAATCGAACCACATCAAGGGATTTCTTTCCGCTAGATGTGGTTCGCTTTTTAAATTTTAGAGAGTTCTCTCAATAGATTTTTGTTATAAAATGTTTTTCGGATTTGGTTGACTTTTATATTTTAGAGTAAGACAAGATGAAAATCTGTCTTATCTGCAAAAGCAGGTTAGTATTGTCAATCATATCAATGACTTGGCGAGGTTAGATTGGCCCGCAAATATGACTATAGTATGACCGACCGATTGTCCTACAAGTTTCTTCTAATCGACAATGCGAAATGTTGCTAGAAGGCAGATTAATAGCTCTCTAGCTCTGTATAACCACTTGTATGATAATCGAGAAGTACTAATTGAATTTCTCTGAGACAACTAATCCGTAAGACTTAGCATATTTTTCCTATAAGAAAATTTTAAGAATTTTATATTATTTTATTCTATAGGATGGAAAATGCAGATTTGACTTTCCATTCTAGTTCGACTGATATTACTATATATACTTCTCTAAAAGATGAGTGTTTTAGAGATAGATTGAGGAGTAAAATGAAATTTAAGAAAACATTAGTGGCAGCAGGAGCTTTAGTAGCTGCCCTCTTTACCATTTCAACAGCAACGGCTGACACAAATGTACAAAAGGTGATTGACGAGACCTATGTGCAACCCGAGTACGTTTTGGGCTATTCTTTAGATGAGAGTCAAAGAGAGCAAACGCTTCAGCTCTTAGGCTATAATGCATCTAGTGATTCGAAACCACTGAAAACAATGACCACTGACATCTATTCAAGAATTATGAATGTAGCAAATGATTCTAGCTTACAGCTGTATTCTTCTGTTAAAATCCAGAAATTAGGCAATAAGAAACCATTGCAAGTCAAGATTGTTACGCCGCAAAATATCACCAAGGTTACAGAAGATATGTATCGTAATGCAGCCGTTACACTAGGCGTGCAGCATGCAGAAATTACAGTAGCAGCACCTATCCCTGTAACTGGGGAAAGCGCTCTAGCCGGCATTTACTATTCGCTGGAGGAAAATGGAGCAACCGTTCCTCAGGAAAATAAAGACTTAGCTCAGGAAGAATTAGCCGCACTTTCAAATATCAATGCCGAAAACCAAGGTAAGGACGGTTATGATGCAGATAAGCTAAATGTGGCTCTGGCGGATATTAAAGCAGCCGTTGCCAATGCTAAAAAGAATAACAGCAATCTGACAGAAGATGATGTCCGAAAAATCGTTGAAGAAACGCTGAAAAACTACGGACTCAGCAGCTCAGTTACAGCTGACCAAATCAACCTGATTGTCAACTTCGCGGTCAATCTTTCAAACAGCGGAGTCATCACAAATGCTGATTTCACAAAGACACTCAACGACTTAAAAAATAGTATTGTCTCAAAGGCCGGTGATACCTTCAATAATATCAACCTTAATTTTGATGCGAACGGACTTCTTGAGGATGGCAGTAATTTCTTCAGCAATATCTGGAATGCGATTGTCAATTTCTTTAAAGGATTGCTTGGTCAATAAGCTGGCCTTTAATTTTAATGCAAGAGAATCTAACATATCTAAAAAGTCCAACTGAGATTCCAGTTGGACTTTTTGAACATCTATTATTCCCACTCTACAGTTGCAGGTGGTTTGCTAGTGATATCATAGACAATTCGGTTGACATGGTCTACTTCGTTGACGATACGTACAGAGATCTTTTGCAGAACATCCCAAGGAATCTTGGCAAAGTCAGCTGTCATACCATCGATAGAAGTGATAGCGCGAATCGCAATTGTGTAGTCGTAAGTCCGGCCGTCACCCATGACACCAACAGATCGGACTCCAGTATTAACAGTAAAGTATTGCCAGATGTCGCGGTCAAGACCAGCTTTGGCGATTTCTTCGCGGAGAATAGCATCCGATTCACGGACAGTTTCCAATTTTTCCTCAGTGATTTCTCCCATAACGCGAATAGCAAGTCCTGGTCCTGGGAATGGTTGGCGCCAGACAATGTCATCAGGCATACCAAGCTCTGTACCCAAAGCACGAACCTCGTCCTTATAAAGTGTGTTCAACGGCTCAATCAGCTCAAACTGCATGTCTTCCGGCAGACCACCAACATTGTGGTGAGATTTAATAGTCTGAGCAGTGTCGGTGCCAGATTCGATAACGTCTGTATAGAGAGTCCCTTGAGCCAAGAATTTCACATCTTTCAGTTTGCTGGCTTCGTCGTCAAAGACATAGACAAACTCGTTTCCGATAATTTTACGTTTTTGCTCTGGATCTGAGATACCGGCTAGTTTATCAAGGAAACGTTTAGCTGCGTCTGCCTTCACGATATTCAAACCAAATTTGCCGCCAAGCATATCCATGACCTGATCAGCTTCGCCTTTACGCAAAAGACCATGATCCACAAAGATACAGATTAGTTGATCACCGATTGCTTTCTGCAAGAGAACACCGACGACAGAAGAGTCTACACCACCAGAAAGTCCCAACAGCACCTTCTTGTCACCAACGGTTTGGCGGATTTTGTTGATTTCCATGTCTATGAAATTATCCATAGACCAGTCGCCTTTAGCCCCGCAGATATTGAGAGCAAAGTTGCGCAGAATATCGTAACCATATTCAGAATGACGAACCTCTGGGTGGAACTGGATACCGTAGATTTTCTTGTCAGGATTTTCAATAGCCGCAAAAGGACAGTCAGCAGAAGTCCCCGTACGGACAAAGTCAGCAGGAATTTCTGTTACTGCATCACCATGGCTCATTAGCACGATCTGCTCTTCTGGAGTGCTTTCAAAAAGAGGAGAACTAGTACGCGTTAATTTGGATTGACCATATTCACGATTGCCGGCATCACCTGCGGGTACCACTTTCCCACCCAATTTATGAGTCAAAAGCTGCATACCGTAGCAAATCCCCAAAATTGGAATCCCCAACTCAAAAATCTCTGAATCAATATCAAATGAACCTTCTTCATAAACTGAGTTAGGTCCACCTGAGAGGATAATCCCAACAGGACGGATAGCACGGACTTCATCAGCTGTAATCTTGTGGCTTTTTAGTTCAGAAAATACACCAATTTCACGAATGCGGCGTGAAATCAGCTGGTTGTACTGGCTGCCGTAATCAAGCACGATGATTTTTTCAACATCTTGCAATTCAGTTGTAGTTGTCATCTTTTCCCTTTCTTAAAAGAAGTAATCTTTTCCCCTCATTTTAACACAAAATAGGAATTTTTCCAAGGCGATAAGAAACAAGAGTGGTGAAAAACGATTAAAAGAGACAGAAAAATCTTCTTCGTTCGATAAATCAAATAAAATTCTGGAAAAACTAGCCTTTTAAACACTAATCCTTCATATTTAGTTTGACATTTGAAGTATTTGGTATTAAAATAAAGGAAGGTATCAAATAAGAAAGAAGAATCAATATGTTACCCGCATATATCAAAATTCACGATCAAATTAAAAAAGAAATTGACGAAGGTATTTGGGAGATTGGCGAGCGATTGCCAAGCGAACGCGATCTTGCTGAAACTTTCGAGGTCAGCAGAATGACCCTGCGCCAAGCTATTACGCTTCTGGTGGAGGAAGGGGTGCTAGAGCGTCGTGTCGGTAGTGGTACTTACGTTGCTAGCACACGCGTTCAGGAAAAGATGCGTGGAACGACTAGTTTTACAGAAATCATGAAGTCCCAGGGGAAAACTCCATCCAGCCAGCTGATTTCCTACCGTCGGACGCTGCCTAGTGAGCGAGAAGTCGAAAAGCTGGGCATCCATAAGACAGAGAACATCATCCGCATGGAACGGGTTCGCTACGCTGACGATATCCCCGTTGTCTATGAAGTTGCCTCGATTCCAGAGAAATTTATAAAGAATTTCAAAAAAGAAGAAGTGACTAGTCATTTCTTTCAAACTCTACAAGAGCACGGCTATAAAATTGGCAAGTCCCAACAGACTATTTATGCTCGTTTGGCCAAGGAAAAAATTGCTAAATACCTAGGAATCCCTCGCGGTCATGCTATTTTAGGCTTGACACAAGTTTCTTATTTTGATGATGGAACAGCTTTCGAGTATGTAAAAAGTCAATATGTCGGCGAACGCTTTGAATTCTATTTAGAGAACAATTGATTACGTAATTTAAATTACGTCGCAAAAAACTGCCAGTTGGCAGTTTTTTTATAATTCTCCATTTTCAAACATACCGAAAAAGTGGAGTTTAAAGGGATTATTTGGTATAATATTCTTTATGGAAATTGAAAAAACAAATCGAATGAATGCTCTGTTTGAGTTTTACGCGGCTTTGCTGACTGACAAGCAGATGAACTATATCGAGCTCTACTATGCAGATGATTACAGCCTTGCTGAGATTGCCGAGGAGTTTAACGTGAGCCGCCAAGCTGTCTATGACAATATCAAGCGGACAGAGAAAATTCTGGAAGACTATGAAATGAAGCTGCATATGTATTCTGACTATATCGTCAGAAGTCAGATTTTTGATCAGATTATGGAGAAATACCCTGATGATCCCTATTTGCAGGAGCAGCTTGCAGTTTTGTCCAGCATTGATAATCGAGAATAAAACGGATAGAAACCTGTCCATTTCCATCATTTGATAATTAAGAGGAGAAATATTTATGGCTTTTGAAAATTTAACTGAACGCTTGCAGAACGTCTTTAAAAACCTACGCAGAAAGGGGAAAATCTCTGAGAGTGATATCCAGGAAGCGACCAAGGAGATTCGTCTTGCTCTCTTGGAGGCTGACGTTGCCCTGCCTGTTGTTAAAGACTTTATTAAAAAGATTCGTGAGCGAGCTATCGGACACGAAGTTATTGACACGCTCAATCCAGCTCAACAGATCATCAAAATCGTAGATGAAGAGCTAACAGCCATCCTGGGTTCTGATACAGCTGAGATTATCAAGTCACCAAAGATTCCAACTGTTATCATGATGGTCGGTTTGCAAGGGGCTGGTAAAACGACTTTTGCGGGTAAATTGGCCAATAAACTTAAAAAAGAGGAAAATGCTCGTCCTTTGATGATTGCGGCGGATATTTACCGTCCAGCGGCTATTGATCAGCTGAAAACACTGGGGCAACAGATTGATGTGCCAGTCTTTGCCTTAGGCACTGAGTTCCCAGCAGTAGAGATTGTCCGTCAAGGTTTGGAGCGAGCCAAGGCTAACCACAACGACTATGTCCTGATCGATACTGCTGGTCGACTGCAAATTGACGAAAAGCTCATGCAGGAGTTAGCTGATGTCAAGGCTCTAGCGCAACCAAATGAAATTCTGCTGGTTGTCGATGCTATGATTGGTCAGGAAGCAGCCAATGTAGCCCGTGAATTTAACAATCTGCTGGAAGTAACTGGGGTTATCCTGACCAAGATTGATGGGGACACCCGTGGTGGTGCAGCTCTGTCTGTCCGTCAGATCACTGGCAAGCCGATTAAGTTCACTGGTACCGGTGAAAAGATTACCGATATCGAGACCTTCCACCCAGACCGTATGTCTGGCCGTATCCTCGGTATGGGGGACATGCTGACCCTGATTGAAAAGGCCTCTCAAGAGTACGATGAGAAAAAATCGCTTGAAATGGCTGAAAAAATGCGGGAAAACACCTTTGATTTCAACGATTTTATCGACCAACTAGACCAAGTTCAGAACATGGGACCTATGGAAGACCTGCTCAAGATGCTGCCAGGTATGGCCAATAATCCTGCTCTGAAAAATATCAAAGTAGATGAAAAAGAAATTGCTCGTAAGCGTGCCATCGTATCTTCTATGACGCCAGCTGAGCGGGAAAATCCAGACCTGCTCAACCCGAGTCGTCGCCGTCGGATTGCGGCCGGTTCTGGCAATAGCTTTGTCGAAGTCAATAAGTTTATCAAAGACTTTAACCAAGCCAAACAGATGATGCAGGGCGTCTTATCTGGCGATATGAACAAAATGATGAAACAGATGGGGATCAATCCTAACAATCTGCCTAAAAATATGCCGGGCGGCATGCCTGATATGTCAGCTTTAGAAGGCATGATGGGTCAAGGAGGTATGCCGGATTTATCTGCATTAGGCGGAGCAGGAATGCCAGATATGAGCCAAATGTTTGGTGGCGGACTTAAAGGTAAGGCAGGAGAATTCCTCATGCGCCGCAGCATGAACAAAATGGCCAAACAGATGAAGAAAAATAAGAAAAAACGGAAGTAATCGAAAACAAGTTACATAATTTATTTTATGTAACTTGTTTTGTGCACTTAGGAAAAAGAAATGAAAAAGTTTATTAAGTACCTGATTCAGCTTTATACAAAAATACAAAATAAGCTCCCTTCTCATCCCATCAGCCATCTACCCCTGAGTAAAGTTGATATTCAGCCAATCATCATGATTCCAGGCAGTTCAGCAACGGAGAATCGTTTTAACAAAATGGTTAGAAAGCTCAATCACGGCCAGCATCCTCACCACAGTCTGATTCGGATCAAAGTCTGGAATGACGGTCGAATGACTTATCGTGGGCATTTGAAGCGAAAGGACAGAAACCCCATTTTTGTGATTGGTTTTCAGAATAATCGTGATGGTTATGAAAACATCAAGAAGCAGGCGGCCATGTTTGATGCTGCCTTGACAATTTTGCGAGAGAAGTACCCTTTTACCAGCTTTAAAGGCTTGGGGCATTCTAATGGCGGACTGGTTTATACAGTATTCCTGCAGCAATACCTGACAAACCATTCTGGATTGGAGATAGAAAAGCTCCTGACTATCGGCAGTCCCTATAATTTGAACAAGAAAAATCTTAATCATCGAGTTGAGATGTTAGATGACTTTGTAGCCAACCAGGGAAAACTTCCTAAGAAGCTTCAGCATTTGTCGATTTTGGGAATCTTTTTCCGAGATGGTGACGGAATTGTTCATAAAAGCAGTGTAGAGGCTGGGAGCTTGATTTACAAAGGAAAGATTGCTTCGCATAGAGAGGTCGTCATCACAGGCAAGGATGCCCATCATTCTTCTCTACCACAAAATGAGCAAGTAGTTGATTTGATAAAAGAGTTTTTATTCTAGTGGTTGTTTTACATAATTTTAATTTGGTAAAAAAATAGAAAGACAATAAAACAATGAAAATGACAGACATTGTTTATAGGTACTATGGTGACTTTGATCTGATAAATGAAAAATGAAATGAAGACTATGAAAACATTTTGATTAGGCCAAAGGATGATCAAGAATATAAAAGATGCCGTTTGGCAAAGAAAACACCCAAAAAAGAAGGATATTTTACAATCTTTTGGAAAAAAGACCAAGACAACTAGAATATCCCTTATACCAACGAGGATTTGGGAAATGAACTGGTTATTGTCGTCATCGACGGCTGTCGTTGCGGTCTATTTATGATTCCCAAAGAGGTGGCTATTAGTAAAAATAATTCTTTATACGAAGGATTGTAAAGGAAAGATTGCTATGAGGTTTTATCCGTCCTGGTGCATAAATTTAAACAAAACAGATCGAGCAACACAAAAATGGCAACTGGATTATTTTAAAAAAATCGAATTAGAAGAATAAGTTTTTGGTAAAACAATTAAGTCAATTTTTAAATCTATAGATATTGCATAATTTAAGTTATGTATTTTTTGATATACTTGTATAATTTTTAAGATGTTTTTAAAGCTATTAAAAGGAGTTCCAATGAAAAGAAACAAGGCTCTTTTAGTTTATTTGATAGGAACTTTTAGCCAGTTGTTATCGGTTTGCCTAGTTGTATTTTCTTTGAATTATTACGGTTTTCATTCAAATTTAGTAAATTTTTTTGGAATTATGATAGGTGGCATTTCGACATCCTTATGGGGAAGTATAGTTGCCATTCGGTATTATCAGATTAATTTAAAGAAAATAGTAAAAGATTTTTTTAACATTCATACTAGTTATAAACATTATTTATTAGCATTTTTGCTAGTTATTCTTGATTTCTCTTTTCTATTATTTGGTGGAAAAATCAAACAATTTATTTGGTTTTTCCCTTTTCTGATGTTTTTAAAATTTGTTTTATATGGTGGTTTGGAAGAAATAGGTTGGAGATACGTATTTCAGCCGATTTTACAAGAAAAGTTGCAATATTTTCAAGCAACAATCTTAACATTTTTTATCTGGTCAATTTGGCATTTATTATTCTTTTATATAGATGGTTCCCTAGTCGGTCTTCAAATTGTTCCGTTTTTATTTGGATTGCTTACAAATTCTTTCATGCTTTCAGCTCTTTATTTAAAAACAGGAAATCTCTGGATTTGTGTTATGACACATTCAATTATAAATGTTCTTTCTCAATTAACTATCAGTGACGATCGTTCCGAAAGCTATCTAATCAGAATTATTGTCATTTTTGCATCATGTTATCTGGCCAAGTCCAGCAAAGTTAAATATAAAACGGATTAGTACTTAGAATGGTTCAAAACATTATATTTATGTATACAATAGAGACAATAAGAGTTAAATCATTGATACATTTGAATGAGTAGCATAAATATTAGAGTGTCTAAAAGAGTATTTAGTCATGCCAGAATATGCCCACGAAGCTATGAATGTTCAAGTCAATGATCGAGTCTATAATTTTCTCTGTGGTAGCAAAATTCCATTTCGATATGTAGAAAAATAAGTTACAGAATAAAATAACAATCAGTAGATCCGTAAGATTTGCTGATTTTATCATTTTTAAAAGATATAGATTATAGAAAGGAAAACAAAACAGTCCTATATATCCCCTATGATATCTTTCCGAAAAACTATAATTTTCTTGAAAAATATATCTAGATATGCTATACTACTATTATAGAAAAAACGGAGAATTGTAATGAGACGTGAATTGCTGTTAGAAAGAATTGACAAACTCAAAGCCACTATGCCCTGGTACGTTCTAGAGTATTATCAGTCCAAGCTGGCAGTACCTTATAGTTTTACGACCTTGTACGAATATCTTAAAGAATACGATCGATTTTTTCACTGGGTTTTAGACTCTGGTATATCTGACGCTTCAGAGATTGCTGAGATTCCTCTCTCGGTCTTGGAAAATATGACCAAGAAAGACATGGAAGCTTTCATTCTATATCTGCGGGAACGGCCGCTTCTCAATGCTAACACGACCCAAAACGGCGTTTCCCAGACAACCATTAACCGAACTCTTTCGGCTTTATCCAGCCTCTACAAATATTTGACTGAGGAAGTGGAAAATGAGCAGGGCGAGCCCTATTTCTACCGAAATGTCATGAAAAAGGTAGCTACTAAGAAGAAAAAGGAAACTTTAGCTGCTCGTGCAGAGAATATCAAACAAAAGCTCTTTTTAGGAGATGAGACAGAAGGTTTTCTCCAATATATTGATATAGAGTACCCTAAGAAGCTCTCTAATCGTGCTCTATCTTCTTTTAACAAGAACAAAGAACGAGATTTAGCTATCATTGCCTTGCTGCTAGCCTCTGGTGTTCGTCTGTCTGAAGCTGTCAATCTGGATCTAAAAGACATCAATCTCAAAATGATGGTTATTGAAGTGACAAGAAAAGGCGGGAAAAGGGACTCTGTCAATGTTGCTGCCTTTGCCAAGCCCTATTTAGAGGAGTATCTGAGCATTCGGGTCAAGCGATACAAGGCAGAAAAAACGGATACAGCCTTCTTTTTGACTGAATACCGTGGTATTCCTAACCGAATCGATGCTTCTAGTGTCGAAAAAATGGTGGCCAAGTATTCTGAGGACTTCAAGGTGCGAGTGACGCCTCACAAGCTCCGCCACACACTTGCTACACGTTTATATGATGCAACCAAATCTCAAGTTCTCGTCAGCCACCAGCTAGGTCATGCCAGTACTCAGGTGACAGACCTCTACACTCATATTGTCAACGACGAGCAAAAAAATGCTCTGGATAGTTTATGATAGATAATAAAATCCGTATCATTTTAAGTGATACGGATTTTATTATCATATTCTATTTCTACGACGTCGTTTATTTGCTCCTACGAGCGTTGCTGCACCGATTGCCATTCCAAGAACAGCCAATCGCTCAGCTTCCGAACCTGAACCTGTATTAGGTAAAGTTGTCGTCGTCGCAGAAGCTGAAGCAAGTGGAGTAACTTGAGTTGCTGTTTTTACTCCCTGAGTGTTTGTTCCAGTCGTTACCAAATTATTTCCTTCATCTGAACTTGCGGTTGGAAGTCCATTTGTAGACGGAGCTCCTGCATTTGAACGATATTCAATAGAAGTATCTTTGCCACCAGCTGCAGCACCTCTATAAGAGAGCTGACTACTAGCATTTCTATTACCTTCTTCTTTAAGGAGGTTTGATTGTAGGCGGCTATGTTTCGCCTGAAGATCTGTGTAAATACTTTGTAAGCCGAGCAATTTCATATTTTCTTCTTCAGCGATAGACTTTTTAGCTTCAAAATCAGCTTTTGCAGCAACCAGATTTTGTTTAGCTTTTGCTAACTGCTGAGGAGCTTCTTTCAAGCTGACCACTCTTTGTTGAGCAGCCAACACACGCTCTTGAGCAGCAGTTAATTCTTCCTTGATTTTGCCTAATCCACTCTGCAACTTTTGTTCAGCAGCTTTCAAAGCAACTAACTGAGTTTGGGCTTCTCCCAGAACTGTTTGGGCTTTTGCTAATTTTGCCTGATATGGTGCTAGAGCATTAGAAATTCTGGTTGTAGCAGCAGCTAAAGCAGTTTTTTTATCAGCTACATTTTGTTTCGTGACAGCTAGATTTGTTTCTGCTTCATCAACTTGTTTTCTCGCATTTGCTAGTGCCGTTGCGCGAGCAGCTTCGCTATTTCGTACATCAGCCAACTGAGAATTTAAGATATTAATCGTGGATTCCTGACTAACTTTTTGAGCTTGCAATCCTGCCAAACGGTTTTTCAAAGCAGTAACATTGGCACTAGAACCTACAGAGCGCCCACCACCGCTACGAAGTAATTGAGCTAGCGCATCAGCGCTCATCAAAGTCCCATTATTCACACGTTCATTGAAATTGCGAATATTGTGGAAACCTACTTCTGAAGTACCATATGGAGTTCCCCACTGGTTCGGACGAGTATCATAGGCTGCAGAGATTGCATTGGCCTTGTTGTCCATCATTTGAACATAGTGACCAATTTTAGCAAATACACTTGCTCCAACTTTCATATAAATTGCGTTGGCATCAATCTGTCTTTCATCCGTTGGCAATCCATATTGGGCAGCAATTTTTTGGTACAAAGCCTTTTCACTGTGCCAGAAATCAACAGCACCTTGCGGGGTGAAACTGATGGCCACATTTTCGTTTCCAATTAGTTTGCCCATATGCCAGTTAGCTTTTTCAAAGTAGACTGTTTGAATTTGGCTGGCTACATTAGCATAAGGATCGACTAATAGCTCTGGAAGACCAGCGTTACGTCGGTAAGCATTGATAGCTTTAACCAATTCAAGGGCTTGGAGGTTGTTCTCAAGGCTTGCTGGACTAGCTGGATCCGTTCCAACTGTAATGCCATATTCTCGCTGACCACGTTGATACATTGCCAAAGCATTAGTAGCTGCATCCCTTACAGCTTGACTCGGAGCATTATTGCGCAAATTCTCTAGGAATTGGGAATAATTAGTATTTCGAAGATCAACCGGTGCTGTTGCAGCATTTTTCTGTTCAATAGCTAACTCTGTATTTGTTGAAGTAATCAATTGCTCAGTCTGATTTAACTCAGCCTGTGTTTTGTTGATCTTACTTTGGATGTCTGACTGAGCCTGCGGCGAGTCTTTCACATCCTGTTCCGCTTTTGTTAACTCATTCTTTGCATGTTCTAACGCATTCTGTGCTTGATTTTGCTGATTTTTTGCTGTTTCTACAGCTTCTTCTTCTGCATGAACTGGCTCTTTAGCTTTATTGAGTTCAGACTCAGCTACATCCACCAATGATTGTTGGGCAGCAATTTTATTTTCCTGATCTTTTACAGCCTGACTTGCGTCAGCAACAGCTGTCTCAGCGTTTTCTACTGCTGCCGCTTTAGCTGCCGCTTCTTCCTCGGTAGATTTTACATGCTCTTCTGCTTGAGAAATTTCTTCGTCTGTAGCTTCTTTTTCATTCTCTGTCGCTGTTTCTACAGATTTTTCAGCTTCTGCAACTGCATTTTTTGCCGCTTCAACATCAGCTTGAGCCTTATCAGCTTGTTCTTGTTGTCGATCAGCATTTGCTTTAGCAGCGTCAGCTTGCTCTTTAGCTTCTGCCACATCTGCAGTAGTAATAGGCTTCTCTGTAACTGCTGTTGATTTTGGTTCTACAGTAGTTGATTTAACAATTTCTTCAGCTTTTACCTGATGACTGAGTCCGCCAGAGATGATCGTTGTCGCTGCGATACCAGTTGCTACAACGGATTTCCCAATCCTTTTTTCCATATATCGTACTCTCTCCTTCTTGTAGTATCCCTTACATATATCGGACACAAATATCGTATGCTATAATACTAACATAAAATGGCCGGATTCACCAGTCAAAACAATATCATTTTGATAGAAATTTTGTTACAGTTTTATGACGAAAACAGTTAGTCACCAGCTGACCTTCTATCCCTTCTTTGATGAATGTTCCAAACGAATTTCTTCCAACATTTTGGCTTCTTCAGCTGTACATTCATAGTTTTCCAGCAAGTCTGGACGACGCTCATAAGTTTTTTTCAAACTTTCATAAAGTCGCCACTTGCGGATATTTTCGTGATGACCGCTCATGAGGACTTCCGGAACGACCATGCCGCGATAGTCATAGGGCCGAGTGTACTGAGGATACTCCAAGAGCCCAGACGAAAAACTGTCATCTGTATGACTGACTTCCTTGCCAATAACCTCTGGAATCAGGCGAACGGTCGCATCAATCACGGTCATAGCCGGCAATTCTCCCCCGGTCAGGACATAGTCACCCAGCGAAATCTCGTCCGTCACCAAGGTCTTGATCCGCTCATCATAACCCTCATAGTGACCGCAGATGAAGATCAATTCCTCTTCCTTAGCCAGCTCCTCAGCATAGGCTTGGTCAAAAGTCCGACCAGCAGGATCCAGCAAAATCACGCGCGGCCGCTTCTTTTCAATGGCATCATAGGCATCAAAAATAGGCTGGGCCCGCAGTAGCATGCCCTGACCTCCACCATAGGGCTCGTCATCCACATGCCGAGATTTTTCCGCATTTTCGCGAAAATTGTGGTAGTTGATTTCCAAGAGGCCTTTTTCCCGAGCTTTACCGACGATAGAGTGCTCCAAGGGCGCAAACATCTCCGGAAAGAGGGTCAAAATATCAATCTTCATCGTCCAGTCCTTCCGGTATCTCTACATCAACCCGACCTCGCTCAATGTCAATCCCCAGCACCACTGGCGGAATATAAGGAAGAAGCAAGTCGCGCTTGCCTTTTCGTTTGACCACCCAGATATCATTGGCTCCTGGCTGGAGAATCTCCTTAATCGTGCCTAGTAGGACATCATTTTCATAAACTTCAAGACCGATGATTTCATGGTAGTAAAATTCTCCGTCTTCCAAGTCCGTTAAATCTTCTTCTCGGACTTTCAAAGTGAAATCACGAAATTTCTCAATCTCATTGATATGGTACATCCCCTTGAACTTGATAATGTCAAAGTTCTTGACCTTGCGGTGGCTAGCAATTTCCACGTCCATGACAAACTGGTCCTTCTTATCGAAAAGGGCCAATTTATTACCTTTTTTAAAACGTTCTTCTGCAAAATCCGTCACTGACAAAACCCGCATCTCACCTTGCAGACCTTGGGTGTTAACGATTTTCCCAACATTAAAATAATTCATTTTTGCTCCAGTTAATCATTTTACTATTCGTTTTATTGTATCATTTTGCTTGCTTTTTCTCAAGACAGGCAGTTGGCTCAGACAACAGAAAAGCCTATAAGTCAATACCTTTTTCTTTGAGGTTTTGCAGACATTCCTCATAATATGCTGCATCATGCTCAGGGTAAATAGGCCTTGTGACAGGCACTTCTTCCAGATGCACATAAGCCGGACAAGTCTTGCCACGATAGTTTCGCTCCAGCCATTCTGGTGACACACGATAACCTCGCCTGCTCATCTCCTCCATAACCAGCTCATGGTAGCGATAAAGCAAGTAAGGAGAATGAGTAAAAACATAGTCAACGGTCGCATGTTTCTTCCCCCAACCATTGCCACGAAGAGCACAGCATTCACGATGTTGCCCAAGCAGTTGTGGACGGGGAAGTTTAGGAATCAGTTCTTGATGCCAGAGTCTCATCGTAACCTCCATATAGTAAGGATGAATTTTGCAAATAAGGATTCGGATAATTTTCTAAAAGATTTCGCACTGCTAGAATCAGCTGCTCTTGCGGAATTTTGCCATACTCATATCGACTAAGCAAATACATGAAATCTTCTCTTTCTTTTTGGCTGGCCTTTTTCTTAAAATATCCCCAGACATGCTGAAAAGCATTGATAACCTGGCCCCTGCTTTCTGGTAAGGCTACTGCCTTCTCAATATAATGCCGAATATCTTCTACAAAAACCGTATCTTGCTTTAAATATTCACGTATTTCTTTATAAATTACAGCCGAATGGCTCAAAACCAAGTATTTATGTCGAGCCCATAGTCGCTCACACTCATGGCGGTCATTTCGTAATCTCATTTTCTTCTTTCTAGTTTTTAATCATCCAGTTTTTTAATGCTGTTTCTGATAAAAGTCCCAGCGGGCCTGGCGTTGCTCAGGATTGTCACAAAGCTCATCCAGGCGCTCAATCTCTAAGAGCATGGTCCGCTGATAAAAATTTACCAGCTTATCAATGATTTCTCCACCATAGCCATGGCTGCGTAGGTGGGGCATAATGGCAAAAAAACTGACATAAAAAGCCTGTTCATTGGAAATAGCAAAAGCAAAGCCAACAAATTCATTTTCATGATAAAAAGCGAAAAAATAGCCTCTTCCTGATCTTCATAACGCAAAAACTCATTGAGCGGCTCCCTCTCCTCCTCTGGGAAAGCGTCATTATTCAAGGCTTCTACCTTATCCAAATCTGGAAAATCTGCTGTAATGATCTGGCTGGTTAAGCTCATAAAATCACTCCTTTTCTAGTGATAGTATAACAAATTTTGCAACTGGTTTCAAAAAAGAGGCTGGGACAGACAGCCATGACGACATAGCCGTCACCCACAGAAACACGAAAATAAAGAAAACAGCCCTCATTTAGAAGTATAATATAAGTGAGGGCTTTGTGGTTGATAATTTCTTGAAT